>NZ_JBMPOW010000026.1:0-91440 GCF_049340205.1 Undibacterium sp. Ji49W
TTCAATCGCATAAAGCAATTCCGCAGGCTTGCAACACGGTATGAAAAATTGGATAGAAACTTCCTTTCCTTCATCAATCTTGTATTTGCTTACCTTTGGATTTATTGAATGTTAACAGCCCCTAGTAGTTTCAGTACTTCATAACAACGACAGGACACGGACATGCCTACACACACAATCATTCTTGCTCATGGTGTTCTTGGATTTGGTCATTATTTTGGCCTTCCTTTACCAATCGATTCCCCCATTGCCTATTTCAATGGCGTTGCCAGGCATTTGAAGAAACGTGTGGACCAGGTTTTAGAACCGCAAGTATCTCCCATCGGCTCCATTGCCGAACGTGCAGAAACATTGGCCAAGGTCATTAGCCTACAACCACCAGGGCGCATTGATGTCATAGCACATAGCATGGGAGGCTTGGATGCGCGTTATGCCCTTGCCCGCATGCCAGATGTGGCAGCCAGGGTCACGGCGCTTGTCACGATAGGAACACCGCATAAGGGCTCCCCCGTTGCAGACGCCGTGTGTAATCACATACCAAATGCTCTGACACAGGCCATTCCAGAATTCATCAAAAACCAGGCGGGTGCATTGAAAGACCTGACGACTGCAGCTGCAAAAAAATTTAATGCCACTACATCTGATGCCGAAGGAGTTCGTTATTACAATATCGCCGGCAATGCCAAGCAGGGCACGCCTTCGCTTTTTTACCCGCTGGCCACTCTGCTTGAACAATCAAATACGGAAATTAATGATGGACTGGTACTTAAAAGTTCCGCACTTTACGAAGGGCATACCCATTTGGAAGATTGGCCGGTTGATCATGCCGGTGAAATTGGCTGGGGTACAGAAGAACCTTTTCCAATTTTTGACATCTTGCCATTCACGACCAGTGCACATCTGAAGCGCTATGACGCTCTGCTGACTTTACTTTTATCGCTACCAGGCAGGTCCTGAATCACTGATTGCCAATTACAGTATGCCAGACCAAATCCGGCATACTGTATTGCGATGGCATTAAGATCACGCAGCCTCGTGCGCGGGGTGCGATTGACGGTGATATAAAAATTCCAGCACTTCTGTTCTGTATTCTGCATACTTGGGATTTTGTGCCAGTGCAACGCGGTCACGCGGTCTTTCCAGATCCACTTTCAAAATCTCGCCGATGGTCGCTGCCGGGCCATTCGTCAGCATGACAATGCGATCTGACAGCAGCACGGCCTCATCCACATCATGTGTCACCATCACCACGGTCGATTGGGTCTTGGCGACGATCTTCAAGAGCTCATCCTGCAAGTGGGCACGCGTCAGCGCATCCAGCGCACCGAAGGGTTCATCCATGAGCAAGACTTTCGGCTCTATCGCCAGCGCGCGGGCAATACCAACGCGCTGTTTCATGCCGCCAGAAATTTCATTCGGACGTTTTTTTTCTGCATGCGTCAGCCCAACCAGCGACAAGGCCTGCATGGTGCGTTTCTGTAATTTGGTATTATTTTCTGTCGCACCAAATACACGTTCCACTGCCAAAAACACATTTTCATAACAGGTCAGCCACGGCAACAAGGAGTGATTTTGAAACACCACGCCGCGTTCCGGCGACGGGCCGGAAATTTCGCGGTTAGCGCAAATCAGTGTACCTGAAGTGGCATTGGTTAAACCGGCGATCAGGTTCAGTAAAGTTGACTTGCCGCAGCCGGAGTGACCGATAAGGGTAATGAATTCACCCTTGGCGACATTCAGATTAATATCACGCAGGGCATGAAAATTACCTTTGCGGGTATGGAATACCATTTCAACCTGGCTGACTGCGATGTACTTGCTATCGATTTCGTTCATGATCATGTCCCCACATCTTCATAAGTAAAGGCGCGTGCAATTGCCACCAGGATTTGTTCAAGTATCAAGCCCACCAAACCGATCACCACGATGGCGATAATGATGTGCGGTACATTCAGGTTATTCCATTCATCCCAGACCCAGAAACCGATACCGACACCACCAGTCAGCATTTCTGCGGCGACGATGACCAGCCAGGCCGTGCCTATCGCCAGGCGCACACCCGTCAGCATATAAGGCAATACAGACGGCAGTAAAATCTTGGTGACGATTTTCCATTCAGACAAGTTGAGTACCCTGGCCACGTTCATATAGTCTTGCGGCACACGCTGCACACCGATTGCGGTATTGATGATCATGGGCCAGATCGAGCAGATAAAAATTGACCAGATCGCTGCCGGATGGGCAGACTTGAATACCAGCAAACCGATCGGCAACCAGGCCAGCGGCGATACCGGCTTCAGCAGGCTGATGATGGGATTGAACATGCCTGACAAAAACTTGAAACGTCCAATCAGAAAACCCATTGGAATACCTACAGCCGCCGCCAATCCAAAGCCCACAGCCACCCGTTTCAGGGAGGCATAGATATTCCAGCCTATGCCCTGGTCATTGGGTCCTTTTTGATAAAAAGGATCTGAGAATATATTGATGGCTTCCTGCAAGGTCACCCAGGGCGAAGGAAATGCACTGTTCTTGACCGCGATAATTTCCCAGATCAGTATCAGCATGCCTATGCCGAATAGCGGCGGCAGTACACTCAGAAAGAATGGGCGAAATGAACGCTGCTTCTTTGCAGTTGGATTTTTCACTGGTTTCACCTTTGCCGGTTTTAGTTCGACGACTGCCGATTCGGTTTTTTCCACAGCCGGCTCTTGCATTGCGCCATGTACCAAGGTATTCATTGCGACTCCTTAAGCCTTGATTTTGAAGGAGGCTGCATAGGCAGCCGGATTTTTACCATCCCAGACCGTACCATCCATGAACTTGCTGCTGCGCATGACGTCTTTGGGAACAGATACTTTGGCCATGGCCGCGCCATCCTTGTACACGTCAATGCGATTGACTGCTTTGGCAACCGCCAGATAATCAGGATCTGTCTTCAGCAAACCCCAGCGTTTATGTTGCGTCAGGAACCACATACCATCAGACAGATAAGGGAAGTTCACCGCACCGTCATTGAAGAATTTCATGTAGTTAGGATCATCCCAGGTCTTACCCAGACCATTTTGATAGCGGCCCAAAATACGCTGGTTGATGACATCGACTGAAGTATTGACATAAGACTTGTCAGCGATGGTTTCGGCCATCTTGCTCTTGTTGGACAGCGAAGCATCAATCCAGCGACTGGCTTCGAGTATCGCAGCAACCATGGCGCGCGCCGTGTTCGGATATTTCTGTACGAATTCGGAGGTAGTACCCAATACTTTTTCCGGATGGTCTTTCCAGATATCCTGCGTTGTTGCTGCAGTGATGCCGATACCATCTGCAATCGCCCTGTGGTTCCAGGGTTCACCCACGCAATACCCGTCCATATTACCGACACGCATATTGGCGACCATCTGTGGTGGTGGCACGGTAATGACCTTGGCATCTTTCATCGGGTTGATGCCATGTGCTGCCAGCCAGTAGTACAGCCACATGGCATGAGTGCCGGTAGGGAAAGTCTGTGCAAAAGTATATTCGCGCTTGTCGGTCTGCATGAGCTTGGCCAGACCCGCACCATCTACCGCACCCTTTTCAGCCAGTTTTTTGGATAGCGTGATCGCCTGACCATTATTATTCAATGTCATCAACACCGACATGTCTTTCTTGTTGCCCCCCACACCCAGTTGCACGCCATACAGCAAGCCATACAAGACATGGGCGGCATCAAGTTCACCATTCACCAGCTTGTCGCGCACGCTGGCCCAGGAAGATTCTTTGGTGGGGATAATCTTGATGCCGTATTTTTTGTCGAAACCCAGGACAGAGGCCATCACCACCGATGCGCAATCCGTCAGTGGAATAAAGCCGATATGCACTTCTTCTTTTTCTGGCTTGTCTGACCCTGCGGCCCAGACACCACCTGTACTCAGACCCATGATGCCAGCTCCCGTTGCCAATGCAGCGCTTTGCAATAAACTGCGACGTTTGAAATTCGGTTCATGATCTTCCTGCTTGTTGATATCAATGATGAGAGATTTCTTGTTCGATTCCTGATTCGACATGTCTGCACTCCAGCCTGAGAAAGTTTTTCTGCAACGAAAAAAGGTGTCATTCCACGTGGTAAAAACCAGTAGAAAGACACCTTTGTCTAATGAGGTGACCGCCGTTAGTCAGTCTCATTTATTGTTTAGCGCCAGCGTTAGCACTTTCTCTTTCTTTAGCAATTGCCGTGCCAGACCTGATTCAGTGGATTTGTCTTATGAGACGGCTCTAACGATACAAAGCCAACAAGGCCAAGACCTTATTTCGCACCGGAATGACGCAGCGCACCAATTACACGCACAAACTTGGACTCCAATCCCCTGCACCCTATATTCCGCATGAAGGAGACATTTCCTAGCCACCAAGCAAATCGGCGACATCCAGCATGCGTTGTGCCAGATCAACCAGCTTCAGATTCTTTTCCATGGCTTGCTTGCGCATTCTTTGATAAGCCTCGTTTTCCGACAACTGATGCCTTTCCATCAACAAACCCTTGGCACGCTCTATGGTCTTGCGTTCAACCAGCTTGGCCTTGGTATCTGACAATTCGCTGCGCAACTTCTGGTCCGCGTTAAAGCGAGCCATAGCCACATCCAGCACAGGCTTGATACGGTCCGACTGCAAGCCGGCGACGACGTAGGCCGACACACCGGCTTCCATGGCGGCGGCCATGTTCGACTGATTGCCGTCCTCAGTAAATAATACGATGGGGCGAGGGGCGTCACGGGTCACCATGACCATATGTTCAAGAACATCACGCGAATCAGATTCGGCATCAATGATGATCATGTCCGGCTGCAATTGCGCTACCCGTTCACTCATATACATATCACCGGGAATCACGGCAATGATGTTATACCCTGCCTGCAGCAGCCCTATACGCAGGGCGCGCGAACGCGCCAGTTGCGCCTGCGCGTCTTCATGCAACTCATCCTCGGTCTGTATGACCGTATTCACCACCACGATACGCAAGCTGGGTGAAACAGACATTGTCGCATTAACACTATTCTGTTTGGTGCGCATAGATAGGCCATGGCAGATATAATCTCGGTATGCGTTCTTTAGCAAGATTCGCACCAATCCGCCACATTATTTAAGTAAAAGCATCATTTCCTGTCATTCACCGGCCCACTCCCGGCAGTTCGGACAAGGCTGTGCTCTGCGCAATTTAGAAATTAACATGATAGTTCTTGGAGTTGAATCTTCCTGCGATGAAACCGGCCTGGCCCTGTACGACACTGAACAGGGTCTGCTTGCCCATGCTCTGCATTCACAAATCGCCATGCATCAGGAGTACGGCGGTGTCGTGCCAGAACTGGCGTCGCGCGACCACATCCGGCGCGCCCTGCCCTTGCTGACGGAAGTATTGAGCAAATCCGGCCTGGAAAAACAGCAGATCGATGCGATTGCCTACACCCAGGGGCCTGGTCTGGCTGGTGCCTTGCTGGTAGGTGCTTCTGTCGCCTGTGGACTGGGCCTGGCGCTGGACAAACCGGTATTGGGCGTACATCACCTGGAAGGCCATTTGCTGTCGCCCTTGCTGGCCAGCAAACCACCAGAATTTCCTTTCATTGCCTTGCTGGTGTCAGGTGGACATACCCAATTGATGCGGGTTGACGGTGTGGGCCGCTATCAATTACTGGGGGAAACACTGGACGATGCTGCCGGCGAAGCCTTTGACAAGTCTGCCAAATTGCTGGGGCTGTCTTACCCTGGCGGCCCCGCCATTTCACGCATGGCAGAATTTGGTGATCCTGCTGCCTATAAATTCCCGCGCCCGATGCTGCATTCCAAAGATTTGAATTTCAGTTTTTCAGGTTTGAAAACGGCCGTTCTGACCGTAGTCAAAAACCATCCTGCGAATATTTGCGAACAGGACAAAGCCAATATCGCCCGTGGCTTTGTCGATGCCATTGTGGATGTGTTAACAGCTAAATGCGTGACGGCCATACGCGAGAGCGGTTTGAAGCGCCTGGTGATAGCTGGCGGTGTCGGTGCCAACCAGCAATTGCGCGCATCCCTGAATGCCGCCGCGCAGAAACGTCGCTTTCAGGTCTACTACCCTGAACTGGAATTCTGCACCGATAATGGTGCGATGATTGCCTTTGCCGGAGCCATGCGGCTCAAAAAAAATCCCGCGCTGGCAACACGGGAATATGGTTTCAATGTGCGGCCACGCTGGCCTTTGCAAGAATTACTGGAAGCCTGACTGGTGGCTCAGCCGGGTCAGACTTGGCCCGGGCAACTCTTATTTGTAGATACCGCAACCGACTATCACGCCTTCAAATTTTTCCACATACATGGATTTGGGCTCGATCTGCTTGGTGGTTGGATTGACAAATTTATAGTCTTGCCAGCCCTTGCCCTTGGCCTTGACCATTTCCAGCCGTTCGCGGATAAAAAATTTACCGTCGACGTCGGTCAGGTCTATCATGTCCTTACCTACCATCTTGGGGTTCAAATGCGCGACATTTTTACCCTTCACGTCGTACACGACTACGTATAAATCCCTGTCCTGATACTGGCCATCGCGTTTGTTGATTTCAGCAATGGTGGCTTCAATACCATTTTTTTTCATGGCATCAATCGCTTTCTGTACCATGGCTTTTGCTTCGTTGGCGGTACCATGTTCCGCAGCATGTACCGGCAAGTTCATTACTATCAGTACAAAGCTGAACAGGAGAAAATTCAGGAACCGCAAACGGTATGCACTCGCAATCATTTCCAGCTCCTTGGCATTAAATCGGCATTAATTTCTATATTGTAAAATTCAGCATAATTAACAACCTGAAAAAAATCTAGCACTATTTGCCAAATTACTTACTTTTTAACACTTTCTTTCTTGCTTCCTAAACGGCTTTCCTTACCATTCATTAAATTCGCGATGTTCTGGCTGTGGCGATAAATCAGCAAACCGCTCATCACAAAAACAGCCAGTAATTTGACATCAGGGCCAAACAGGAAGCCGTAATACAGAGGTGCGAAGATGGCCGCGATCAAGGCAGCCAGGGAAGAATAACGGAAGGCGAATGCCACAATCATCCAGGTAGCCAGTGTCGCCACACCCAACCAGATATTAATACCGATCAGGACACCAGCGGCAGTTGCCACGCCTTTGCCGCCGACAAACTTGAAAAACACCGGCCATAAATGGCCCAGAAATACCGCGATCGCCACCAGTGCAACGCTGCCATCATCCAGTCCAAACTGGCTTGCATACGTGCTGGCCAGCCAGACTGCCAGCCAGCCCTTGACCGCATCCCCCAGCAAGGTCAGCACTGCTGCTGCCTTGTTACCACTGCGTAAAACATTGGTTGCACCGGGGTTTTTTGACCCATACGTGCGCGGGTCCGCCAGGCCAAACAATTTGCTGACAACCACAGCAAACGACAATGAGCCGATCAGGTAGGCGGCAATGGCTGCCAGTATTGTATTCATCTTATTCCTTATTCTTCATGGAGAAAAATTCCCCGCAAGTATATGCCAGCAGCCAGTGCATCTGGTAAAAACCGGTACCCAGGCTGATTACTCTTCCAGGGCGCAATCGACCGGACGGGCTTGAAGCAAGCTTTCCAGCAAACCCGGTGCAATACCGACCAGGTAACCGCGCTGGCCGCCATTGATATAAATCTTTGTCAAAGCCAGTATGCTGCGCTCTACATACACAGGCATGGCCTTTTTAGTGCCGAAGGGTGAAGTACCACCAACCAGATAGCCAGAATGCTTTTGTGCATTCTCTGGCTTGCAGGGCTCTACCGATTTGCAGCCTATCTGCCTTGCCAGATTTTTGGTTGACACCTTCCTGTCGCCATGCATGAGTACGATTAAAGGTTTGGCAGCTTCATCCTGCATTACCAGGGTTTTCACGACAGCGTGTTCGTCTACCCCCAGCTCGCGCGCAGACACCGCTGTGCCGCCATGCTCTTCATAGGCATATGGATGCTCAGAGAATTCCGCCTTGTGTCTGCGCAAAAACTGGGTTGCCTGGGTGACTGAAACATGTTCTTTCTTGGCCAAAATTACACTCTCAAAAACAGGATTGGTGAAATATGCTGGTGCAAATTATAGCGTTCGATGGCCAACTTGCATAATTTGCGCCCCAATTCCCGAGGAATAAAAAAACCGACAGACAAAGCTGTCGGTTATTGATTTTAATACCGGCCTTTTTATTTTTTGGCTGCGGGAGAATTGTCGCCAATATATTTGTCTATAAAACGCAGGACAGCTTCGCCCCATTTGATGTTGTTGCTCTCTTTCGCCCAGCCATGGCCCTCACCGGTGAATACCATCCATTCCACCGTATTACCTTGCGCCAGCAGCTTGTCGCGCATTTTTTCACCATGGATCAGCGGAACCCTGACGTCTTCACTGCCATAGGCCATCAAGACCGGTGCCTTGATCTTGCTGGCATTTTCTATCGCTGACACTTTATGGAAATAGGCATCGTCGGTCTTAGGGTCACCATGCATTTTCGCGCCTATATTGTCCATGACGGGGCCCGACATATCTGACCAGTTAACCGTGAACAGCATTTTGACATCGGTCACACCGACCCAGTTGATACCGCACTTATACAGGTCAGGGTCTTTCACCAAACCGTACATGGTGGCATAACCACCATAGCTGGCACCGATGATACAGACACGATTCTTGTCAACGATACCCTGTTTGACCAGATTTTCCACACCATCCGTCACGTCATCCTGCATGGACAGGCCCCATTGCTTCCAGCCAGCGGTATGATGTTTCCAGCCAAAGCCGGTCGACATGCGAAATTGCGGCTGCAAAACTGCATAGCCGCGCGATGCCAGCATTTGCGTAATGGGGTCATAGCCATGGTGATCACGGGCATGCGGCCCACCATGAACATATGCCACCAGAGGCAGGTTTTTCGCTGGCATTCCTTCGGGCAGGGTCAGGTAAGCCGGAATATTCAATCCGTCGCGTGCTGTGTAATTGATGACTTTCTGCGCTGATAATTTCTTGCCTTCAAATTCAGGCTTGGCGACGTACACAAGTTCCAGCACTTTTTTCTCAGTGTCATAAAAGTAAACGGAACCAGCATTGTTGTCACCACGCACCGTCACCACGACATTTTTCCCACTCCACTGAAAGGAAACCTCTTGCCCGGGAAAACTTGCCCGCAAAGTTGCATCCAGTTTGGCATAGTCGTCATCGAAGTGGATCATTTCTGGCAACATGCCGTCTACGCTGACACCAATGATCTTTTTACGGAGGCCGTCTAATGCCAAATTTGATACGTCTACATCAGGATGATCTGCCACCATCTCACCCACGGTTTTTTTGGCGAAGTCCCATATATATACGGCCGTTTTGTCACGGCCATTGAAGCGGCCTGCCACCAGCAGAGTCTTATTGTCAAAATCAAAGCCCAGTGGTTGCAATTCCTTGCCCTCATCCCAATAAGCCACATGAATGGCTTTCCACGGATCGCTCTCGGCATCACGGTAATACACCACCTGTTTGATACGCTTATTATCAGGATCGACACCGTTGGACACTGCAACTCGTATCACATTGTTATGGTCAAGTAGCCATTCACTAACCTTACCGGGATTATCAAAGGTCAGCAACCTGGTCCGGCCCGTGACAGTATCAAGGCGCAATACATCCGAAGCCCCTAATTGAGCATCCCTGCCGCGGTGGTTGTTGACAACAATCAAGTCATTGCTGCCATCCAAAACGCGTGCCAACACGGAAAGCGGTTTGTAAGCGATATTGCCACCACGTGCTTCTTTTCTGGTCGGCACCAGTTTTCGGAAAGCGGAGCCATCACTATTGACGGCGAACAAGCCACCACCATCATTATCTTCCAAGACAACATCGCTGCCTCGACTCACACTAAATACCAGGCGTTTGTCATTTACCCAGCGCGGAGCAATGATGTCATATTCTGCATCCGCAGCAATCACTTTGGGCTGGCGCGAATCAAGGCTGATGATGGCCAGCACGAAACGGCCATTGCGTGGCGTCAGTACTGCCATGCTCTGGCCATCAGGTGACAAGACCGGGCGACCGCTGAATTGTGCTTTTTTAAAAAAATCTGCCACCGGTATGGATTTGTCTGCGCTCGCTGGCAGGCTCACTACCGCAGCCACCGATAACATACCGGCTATTACAGTCCTGAAAAATTGTTTCTTCACTATTTATCTCCCTCAGAAGAATCTGTTCTTGTTACTCTTTTTTATGTCTCTATATCACCATGCATCAGAAAACTGGCTGATAAAAAAATGCCGGAATTCAGTATGTACTAACCTGAGATTCCGGCACTGATCAGCTCATGGAATTACTTGAATTTGTAATCCACTGTGATCTGGAAGTAACGCCCCACTACATCATGCAGGCTGGTGATGGCAGCAATGGCTTGTGTAGACGTGGCGCTTGGTGCAAACGGAGGCATGCGGTCCAGCACGTTTCTGATGGCAAAGCTCAACTTCAGATTCTTCATCAGGCCAGAATAGCTGCCACCCAGGTTGAAAGTGGTAAAGGATGGAATGTCCTTGCACAGATTTGCATAACCCTGGGTTTCAAATACGCATGGCTGGGTGAAGTCGGCATTCGACGACATATGACCGATATGCACGGCATCCAGAGATGCCTTCCATGCGGCTTTTTCCCATGTTATGCCTGCTGTTGCCTGTACCCGCGGCTGATTACGGGAGCCAGCATATTCAATGGCTTCTGCTTCTGGAGAAGGTGCAGACTTATACGAATGGTTGTAAGTGACCCTGAGGTTAGGATTGATACGTCCATATTCGCCCAGATTGAAATTGGCGTTAACATCCATATCCAAACCACGCACCTGAGTGGTTGCCACGTTAGTCAGCAACAACCTGAGGTTGGTGATTTCACCCGCAGTCGCACCAGCGGCCTTGTCGGCTGCACTCAAAGGATCACGCGTAATGACTGCCGCCGGATTACCGGCGTAACGACCGGGATTAGCCAATACCGTGGTCAGATCAAATGTAGAAATTTCATCCTTGCGTTTGATCTGCCAGAAATCCAGACTGGCATTCAACCACGTGGCTGGTTCCCACACCAGACCCAGGGTGAAACTGTCTGCCGTTTCTGGCTTCAGATTCGGGTTGGAACCGCTTTCATAGGAGCTACTCCATTGGCAACCATTCTTGAATTTATCGTTGCAACGTTCAGGATCACGATAAGACAGGAAAGCCTTCAGAATCTGGGTGGAGTTTTCTACCAGCGTCGGCGCACGGAAACCGGTTGCATACGTACCACGTACCAGCAGTGTCGGATGGAGATTCCATTTCAAACCCACTTTTGGTGTCGTCGAATTACCATAGTCGGAATAACGGTCATAACGTCCGGCAATCTGGCCTTCCAGGGTCTTGAAAATAGGTACCGACAATTCAGCGTAGGTGGATGCGATATTACGGCCACGCGTATAACCCGGTTGCGATTGTGCCCTGTGGTACAAAGCGCCATCAATGGACAATTGCGAAGGATTGACTTCCAGGGTTTCCCGACGTGCTTCAGCACCAATAGCGATGGATAAAGGGCCGGCTGGCAACTGCATCAATTCGCCCGAGACTTTGGCATCCCACATATACATGCCAGATTTAAAATTGTCCGAAGAATCAGTCACAATTTTTTTGTACAGGTCAGCATTTTGTGCAGAGCTGCCAAACAGGAAAGTACCGCTGTTGTAGGCGGCAATAAAGGGCACTGACAAGAGGCCGGCAGTGGCCTTGGATTCGACCTTGCTGGTGTTATACATCAGCGCGGACTCCCAATCCCAGTTTGAATAGTTGCCTTTCAGGCCTGCCAGATAACGACCGAAATCGGTAGTGTTTTCCAAGCCTTGCCCAGGAAAATCTTTCAGGGATGCGCGCACACGCACGGTGCCGTTACCGCCCGCCAGTGTCTTGCCGGTAACCGGATCGATCAACTCTTTAGGATATTGTGGATGGGTAATCGGCAAAGCACCGGTATCCAAACCATTTTGGCCAGCAAACCAGTGTGGCAAACCGGTGACGATCGCTTTGTTCTGGTTGTACATGATTTCGGCAAATGCACTCGTATCGGCATTGATTTGCCACGTACCACGGCTAATTAAACCCACACGGTCTGTCTTGCCGCCAGAGTTCACCGATGCATCTTTCAGGTCATCGAATACGCAGGCGGTTCCCAGCGTGCCGGCACCGAAGAAGGTATCGGCAGGAACCAGGCTATTGGCAGGGCAATTCTTGTCCAGGCTACGGGAAACGAACTTGCCGGTGGCCTTGTCAGTCCAGTAAATATTGCCAGGAAACGTGTACAGGGAACGGTTGTCTTTATAACCGTAAGGACGCAGATCTTCTGTGCTCAGGTAATCATCGCGCTTGCTGATGAACATGGGTTTGCGCTGACGGATATCCAATGTGGCATACACATTGTAGTGATCTTCAACCAGGCTACCAAAACCATAGCTCAGGGTAGTGCGGACTTGTTCACCATCATTTTTTTGGGACTGCGAGATCGAACCGCTGATTTCAGCGCCGACAAAATTGTCGCGCAAAATAATGTTGACCACACCCGCCATCGCCTCAGAACCGTAAATCGCTGACGCACCGTCCTTCAAGACCTCGATGCGGTCAACCGCCCCTACCGGAACTGAATTCAAATCCACGAAGGTAGTTTGATATTCTGGTTGTGCGTAAGCGGCCAGACGGCGCCCGTTGATCAGTACCAGTGTTGCCTGGCTACCGATACCACGCAAGTTCAGACCGGATGCACCAGCGGTAAAACCATTGGTACGGTTTTCATCAATACCACCCTGGTTGGCAGAAATGGTTTTAAGCACTTCCGACAGAGATGTAGCGCCACCACGTACGATTTCATCACGGGTGATCACTTGCACCGGTGATGCTGTTTCGTAATTGATGCGCTTGATTTTTGAACCAGTCACTTCCACTTTCTGGACTTTTTCTACCTTCTTTTCGTCCTCTTGTGTGGTGGTTACCTGTGCCAATACGCCGGTAGCGATAGAGAACAGACCTATGCTGGATAGTGCGAATGTGAGACGACTCAGCTTCATGAATTACCTTTCTGTTTTAATTTTTTCAATGCAAGCGCGTTTCTCTTTTCTGTATCGTCGTTGCCGCCATGGATGCAGGTATCAACATCTGTCCCTTCCATACCCATCCATGACACACCATCCGGTAGCAAACAGTCCTCCTTCAAAAACCGTTTGCATCAAACACGTCTGGTATTTTCACTTGCAAAAGCACCACGACCATCGAGAGAAATTTGATTATGAGCCGTTACAGAATGTTACTTGCAGGGTTTTTAATGCTGCGTCCCGGAAGAGGAAATCTAGGATTTGTTAAATTTGGAAATATTGTTTTTCATTTTTTAACAAAAAGCACTTTTCTTATGGATTTTTCATTTCTGCCAAAATTAAGTTTTTAAAAATTAGTCTTTAAATAACTTTATAAATATATTTAGGATGTTGTATTTTCGAGTCATTTCTTTTCAGTAATGCTGATCAAACATTTTGTTATGGAAATATTGTTTATATTTTTAGTGAAAATCCCCTCACCCGATCGGTTTGCGACGCCCAATAAAAAACCCGTGCCAGAAGCACGGGTTTCAAAAACAAGCTGAAAAATCAGGCTCAGACTTACAAAAGCTTAGACGCCTGTTTTTACTAATGAGGCTTTCAAGACCTCATTCAGCGTAGCCAAGCTTTCAGACAAATGCGCACGCGACTCAGGGCTCATCGGCTTGCCGACAGCGCCACGAATGGCAGACAGCAATTGCGTAGCCTGTTCCCTTTGCAAACTGCGGGCATCTGCGGGGGCAGTTGCAGTTGGCTTGATCAGGGCATTCGACAAACGCTTCAGATGCTCGCGCTGCAAATTGCGACGGGCAGATGTTATTTCTGCACCATTGGACAATTCACTCCAGATGCTGGCTTGCAGGTTGCCGTACAGTTCATGCAAGGACAGCACTTTCTTAGGGTCACGCAGTTTTTCTGCCGTATTCAGCATACGCTGCGCAACCACGTCCGACATCAATTGATCCAGAGCCGCTGTTTGCAAACCCAGCAGGCGGGCCGAGATGGAGATATCGCTACGGCTAGCACGCTGGAAGTGATCCACACCCAGACGACTCAGCAATTCTGGCGTGAACACAAAGCTCTTCGCAGTGAACAAACTGTCCGACACCAGTTTCAAAGCCTGACGCTGACGCTCTACCGGCACTGGCGTGAAGGTAGCGCGACCAGTTCCGGCATGGTCCCTGAGGAAGGTGGTACCACCGACATATTTGGTCGCCAGCGGCACGGTACGGGCAAATTGACCGAAACCATACTCAAAACTGCGACGCAGACTTTCATAGCTGTCGCCGGCCTTCAATTGGCGGGTCTGCAATTTGTCCCACAGCTCACGGGAAATCGTCAGGCGCTTCTGGATATACGTCAAAGGATCGGAACCCAGATCGAAAACGTTAACATCGGGGTCAGACACCAGGGCAGCAGAGGAATCTTCATCTGTACCATAAGCCAGCAATGGCTCGGTAGAACGTGACGCAATACGTGTCAGTTCGTCTTTTTCCTTATCGGCTTCTATCGACTTGTATGCATATTCAATCGCCCAGTAATCATACGGGCCAAGTGAAGACATCACATACTCGCCCTGTGGCTCACCTTTGGTAGACAGGTTGAAGGGGATGTAATCCATGACAGAACCTGCCAGGCCATTGGCCTTGGTGAAGGCCGGGTCCTGCAATTGTTTCAATGTATAGATGGTGGAAGAACGGAAGTTGTGACGCAGGCCCAGTGTATGGCCAACCTCATGCATGATGACGTCTTTGACATAGGCTTGTGCCAATGCTTCGGCTTTTGGACTATCCATGTCCACTTCACCACGTGCTTCCAGCAATTCCATGGCAAAGCCCATTTCCATTGCCGCTTCGTGAGCGAAATCGCAATCACCGCTGTGCTGATGGCTGGCGACCTGGCCAGCCGTGTCTTCACCTACCATGCGACGCGCACCACGGGCAAATACATCGGACATGCCTATATCGGCATCCAGGATTTCGCCGCTGCGTTCATCAACACGGGAAGGGCCAATCGCAAAGCCGACATCGGCACCGACAAACCAGCGAACCGAAGCATGGCGCGCATCCATCGTGTCAAAGGTGTCACTTTCTACCTGCTGCTTGGCCACCACAGCGTTCTTGAAACCGATTTTCTCGAACGCCTTGTTCCATTCCAGGATGCCTTCGGTAATCGATTTACGGTATTTCTCAGGAACGTTTTTATCCAACCAGTACACGATGGGTTGTACCGGCTCAGACAAGGCTGCCGATGGATCTTTCTTTTCCAGACGCCAGCGGTTCACAAAATGACGTGAAGTCTTGGGTTTGATGTCATCGGTATAGTCAAAGCTGGTTGTCACGAAGTGGCCGATACGGTCATCGGCCATACGTGGGCGCATTGCTTCTTTCGGCAGGGCCGCGAAGTTATAGTAAAAGCCGACAAAGAAACTGCGCGGATCTGGTGTCGTTGTTGGCGGTGTCGGCATGGGAACTGGCGTCGGCACCAGTGGCGCAGCAGCAATTCTTGGAACGAAGAAATGCGTATTCACCAGGAAACCTGTCAATGATTCATCCACGTTGACTTTGCTGAAGCTGGTATTGGTACGGTCTATTGCATAGGCCATACGATAAGCCGATTCCAGACGCGTCGAATAGCCGGGTATATCAGAGAACAGCAAGGCACTGGCATCGATCAGGATGCCTTTCGATTCTGCATGCGGTGAACTCAGCACGGGCGCACTACCCAACAGGCTGTCAGAAAACGCCTGTGCCACAGCCTGGGCCTGTGGTGTACCAGGAGCGGCGTAATAATCAGTATTTTTTGCCAGCAATTGCACCTGGTTACCGATCTTATGGAAAACCGCCTGATGCCCACCACCCATCTGGCTACCATACAGACCGCGCTCACCAATGCTGTTCGGAATGTTGTAAGTGAACAGGAAAGGCTTGTCGAATTGCTCAGGACGAATTTCCAGCCATACCTTGTCGTCTTTCTGATACAGATTGAAAAAGCCTTTAAGCTCTTTGGCATCCTTAATGATATCTTTGAACGGACGCATTGCTGTTGGCGCAGCAGCAGGAGCGGCACCAGGCACAGGCGTGGCAGCACCGTTGGCAGCCGGAACACCGGCAACTGGTGCTGGTGGCGTTTGCGCAAATGCAGCACTACCAAGCGCACATAACAAAAGCAGCATGGTCTTTTTCTTAAAATGGCTTTCTTTTGACGATTTCATAATCAATCCTGGTTACATTAAAAATAGGCAGTCAACCCGGATCCGGGTGCTACCTGGCTGTGTTCATAGACCACATATTTCGTTACAAGTTCTTACAAGTCGCAGGAACCTTTTCACGCATTGATTTTTGCAGAATTTTCACAATTTGAAAATTTTTTCGCATTTTTTTGCGAAAAAACATATGCATTTAGATAATGAAATATTAGGTTATTGATCATATTTGCAAGAAAATAGGCTATTTTTTCTGCTTTTATAAGCTTATTACTTGAAATTATATGCAATTACGCGAATTTTCAAAAAAGTTACAAAATCGTGCTTTTTAAGAAATTTCGAAAGTAAATTTTCATTTCCTGTCTCAGTCATACAACAAGAAGTCAAAAAAGCGTAACAAATGCTTTCCCATAAAGGTATTTTATTTACATAATAAAGTTCTGTTTGATTAATTGCCTTTCATTTCCCGCGTGTAAGTTCAGAGAGGAAAAAACATAGCAATATCTCATCAGACTGCAGTACAGGCAAACATGAAAGTTCACGAAATTTTCCGACGTGCCAAAGTTAAACTGCCACAAACGGATCCGGCACCCGATTGCATCTGGTCTATCAATAAAGAGGGAATAATAATGATTTTCAAAGAAAAAGTTGGCGTACAGTCAGTACGTCTGGCGCTCAGCGTTATAGCTGGCTCCATGCTGATCGGGGGCTACGCCCACGCTCAGACTGAAGCACCGCAACGTATTGAAATTACCGGTTCGAACATCAAGCGCGCCGATAAAGAAGGTACATCACCAATTCAAACCATCACTGCAAAAGAAATCAAGCAGAGTGGTGCAACAACCGTGCTGGAATTGTTGAAGAATGTCCCGTCCATGGGTACCGGTGGTTACAGTGATACACCAGACCAGAACGGTTTCTCCCGCGGTGTTGCAACAGCATCCCTGCGTGGCCTGGGTTCCACTTCTACCCTGATCCTGTTGAATGGTCGCCGCATGACGCCTTCCGCGTACGCGAATCCAAACAACGGCCAGTCCACACTTTACGATCTGAACAGTATCCCTCTGTCTGCCATTGAAAAAGTAGAGATTTTCAAAGACGGCGCGTCAGCAGTGTATGGTTCCGATGCGGTTGCCGGCGTTATCAACTTCATCACCAAGCGCGATTACCAGGGTGGCGAAATCTCCACTAGTATCGCTGCCAATGATGACCGCGAATTCGGTCGTCAAAATGTCAACGGTACAATCGGTTTCGGTGACTATTCCAGCCAGGGTTACAACGTTCTGTTTGCTGTAGATTACAGAAAACAAAACGCGACTACCATGAAAAATGGTTCCAACGATATCAATGCTCAAGCGTACGCTGACATTAACTACCGCTTGAATCCATACAGCAGCAGTGTTTCCAATCAGGCATTCTTCTACAAAGAACGTACGCCTGGTTCCCTGTCCTTCTTCACGACAGGCGCAACAGTCATCAACCAGACTAACTGCGATCCTTCACGTAAAGTGACTGGCGCTGCCGTCAACAATATCGCTGCCACCAGCGTACTGTTTGGCCGTACATTTTGTAACTACGATCTGGATGCAGATACTGATGTACAGACCAAAGGCGATGACATCAGCTTCATGACAGTCGGCAATCTGAAAATCAACGACAAGCTGTCTGCTTTCGGTGAATTTGCCTATAACGATTCCAAGCGTGTGTATCGTGCATCTCCACGTACCATCAGCGGTACATCTCCAACTACCAACTTCCTGGTTGGTGGTCTGGCGACTCCGTTCCAGGCAATTCTGCCTATCGGCCATCCGGACAATCCGAATAAAGATGCCCGTACTGCCGTTTCCTACCGTTTTGAAAACCTCAAAACTGGTACAGATCTGGACAATAAGGCTTCCCGTCTGGTTGCTGGTCTGAAAGGCACAGTTGCTACATGGGATTGGGAAAGTGCCGTATTGTGGAACCGTTCCGAACGCAATGAAGTTGCACACGGCTTCCTGTACCTGCCTACTCTGCGTAAGCTCGTCACAGACAACCGTTCACTGGCTTCCATCGCAGCTGACCCAACTCTGAGCCCTGACCTGACCAACATCGGTACCGCTGAAATCGCCCAATGGGATGCCAAGGCAACGACAGAATTCGGTAGCCTGGGTGGCGGCGCAATCGGCTTTGCAGCTGGTGTTGAACTGCGTCAGGAAAAACTGACTATTGCTCCTGATCCTATCAATGCTCGTGGTGACATTCTGGGCCTGGCAACGACAGCGATTGATGCGAAACGTAATGTTTCTTCTGCATTCTTCGAGGTCCGTACGCCATTCCTGAAAAATTTCGAAATGGATTTCGCTGGCCGTTACGATAAATACCCTTCCTTCAAAGGTAATTTCGTACCTAAAGTCGGTGCAAAATGGACAGTCGTTGACGGTCTGGCATTCCGCGGTACTTATGCTGAAGGCTTCCGTGCTCCAGCTTTGTCCCAGGTTGCTGCCGGTGGTGCGCAGTTCTTCCTGAACGGTACAGTTGATCCTATCCGCTGCCCTAACGGTGCAAATCCTGTTGCTGGCGCTGAAACAGCTGATTGCTCCAAGAGCGTATCCGGCGTTGGTGGTGCTAACCCTGACCTGAAACCAGAAAAATCCAAGAGTCTTGCTTTTGGTATGATCTACTCCCCAACAGCCAACTTTGACGTTGTTGTAGATGCCTACAAACTGCGTCAAGAAGGTGAAGTTGCTCTGAGTAGCTCTACTTTCTTGCTGGAACATCCAGGCAACTTCCCAGCTGATTACATCATCCGTGATACCAATCCGCTGAACCAGTTGAAAGATGCAAACGGTAACCCTATCCCTGGTACAGGCCCATTGCTGGCAGTAAAAACTCCTTGGGTTAACCAAGGTAGTACTGAAGTCAGCGGTGTGGACGTTGAGCTGAAAATGCGCAACAACCTGGGTGAAAATGGCAAACTGTCCACTTCCCTGCGCTCTACTTACCTGATTTCCTATCGTCGTGCTGAATCTCCAGGCGACGTAGAAAGAAATGCGGTTGGTACAGCTGGTGGCTTGAATGACTGGGCAACATCGGTAGGTAACATCCCACGTCTGCGTGCAACATTGCGCACCGTTTGGGAAAAAGGTCCTCACACTGCATACGGTACAATCAACTTTACCGACAGCGTTTCGCAATACCGTCGTTATGACAACGCCACTACTTACGCTACACCATATTGCTACTATGGTGCCGGTGTTCCAGCTGGTGCGACTACAACGTTTGCGAATCAACCTAACTACACCAAGTATTTCCCAGATTGCCAAATCTCAAGCTGGACTACACTGGACGTAGGTTATAGCTACTCTGGATTTAAAGATCTGACTTTGGGCATCAACATCAGAAACATCACTGATTCCAAAGCACCTTACAGTCCAACAACTACTGCTACAACAGTACAGCAAGGTTACAACTCGACTTTGCATAACGACTTCGGCCGTTATTTCACGATCTCTGCAAGATACGTTTTCCGTTGATCGGTTGACGTAGTGTAAAGAATAGACGCCTCGTAATCCGGGGCGTTTATTTTTGGTGCTTCTTATTTTCAAATAAAAAAACCCATAGGAAAAAGAATGAAACAGGTGCTCACTACAATGTGCAGGCAACTTTCTGTTTGCGCAATTATCGCTTTCAGCCTGGCGGTGCCAGTCCATGCCCAGACGCCAGTACAAGAAAAAATTCCGGTTGAGAATTTCTTCAAGACTTCTCACATAGAAAAAGTACAAATGTCGCCGGATGGCAAATCCATCGGCATGCTGGCATTGAATAATAATGATCGGTTTGTGTTATCAATTCTCGATACTGCGACTCTGACGCCAAAAGTTATTGCCGGCTATGACAAGACAGACGTAGTTTCGTTTAGCTGGGTCAGTAGCCAAAGGCTGGTTTTCAGCATAGGCGATGTTCGCGCACTGATTGGTGAAGGCCGCGGCGGCAGCGGAACATTTGCCATCAATAAGGATGGTACTGAAATTCGTCAACTGATAGGTAGAGAGGGCAGTGAAAAAATACGGGTACTCAACAATTTATATGAACTTCACTCCACCGTAGGTTCCAACGAAGAAAATGACGTGTATGTGACTCGTGAAACGGGTAATCGTAAAAATCGCAGTGCAGCATTGTTTAAACTGAATACGATAACGGGACAAAATGAAAACATCCCTGCTCCAGTCAATTCTGTAGGATTCATGCTCGACAAATCTGGTCAGCTTCGCGTGGCGACTACCAGTCTGGACAACCTGACGGGCGTCGAATACAAAGACCCCAAAACCCAGCAATGGCGCAATCTGATTACGTTTGACAATATCAAGGAAGATGGTTTTTCCCCTGCATTTATTGCCCCAGACGGCCAGCTTTATGTTCGTGCTCACAAGGGGCAGGACACGACTTCCATTTATCGTTATGACCTGGAAAAAAACAAGATAGACGATACGCCCATCGTATCGACTAAAGGGTTTGATTTCTCTGGCGGGTTCATCTATAACAATAAGCAAAACAAACTCCTGGGCATCAGTTATGAAACTGATGCCGCAGGTGTGTTGTGGCTGGATGAAAAATGGAAATCCTATCAGGCAAAAATTGATAAAGCATTACCAAACACCGTCAATAGCCTGTCGGGGAGCATAAATTCTGACAGTGATTTGATTATTGTGCATTCATATTCAGACGTCCACCCTGGCTCATACCTGATTTACAACACAAAAACTGAGCAATTTACCGCCATCGGTGACTCCAGGCCAGAAGTCGACTCCAAAAAAATGTCCTATAAGGACTTTGTCAGAATCAAGGCGCGCGATGGCCTGGAGATTCCTACCTATGTCACTATCCCGCGCAACAGTACGGGTAAGAATTTGCCAATGGTAGTCATGGTTCATGGTGGCCCCTATGTACGTGGGGTACATTGGTCTTGGAACCCTGCAACACAATTCCTGGCATCCCGCGGCTATGTCGTAATCGAGCCTGAGTTCCGGGGCAGCGAAGGGTATGGAAAAGCATTAAACAGAGGCGGCTGGAAACAATGGGGTCTGGCAATGCAGGATGACGTCACCGATGTGACCAAATGGGCAATTGAGAAGGGTTATGCTGACCCGAAGCGCATTTGCATTGCAGGTGCAAGTTATGGCGGTTACGCTGTCCTGATGGGACTGATCAAAGAACCTGACATGTATCGCTGCGGTATCAGTTGGGTCGGTGTCACCGATATCAATCTGTTGTATGACGTCAGTTGGAGCGATACCGCTGGAACAACCTGGGCGCGCTATGGCATGCCAGTCCTGATCGGGGATCAGGAAAAAGATGCGGCGCAATTGAAAGCCACGTCGCCAGTAGAGCAGGCAAGCCGCCTGACCAAACCTTTGATACTGGCCTATGGTATCGAAGATCGCCGCGTTCCTCTGGTGCACGGTGAGCGTTTCAAGAAAGCACTCCCTGCCAGCACCAAAGTGGAATGGATCACTTATACGGGTGAAGGTCACGGCTGGCGCCAACCTCAGAACAATGTGGACTTCTGGACCAGGGTAGAGAAGTTCCTGGAAGTGAATACAGCAGTCAAGTAAGCAGGTAATTCCCAAAAAAATCCACGCATGGCATGCGTGGATTTTTTTTATCCTGTCAGCAGTCAGGCAAATAAATATCTGCTACCCGCTTCAACCACGCGGATGATGCTGCGCATGCAGTTTCTTCAAACGTTCCCTGGCGACATGGGTATAGATTTGCGTCGTCGAAATATCCGCATGGCCCAGCAATAACTGCACAACCCGCAAATCTGCGCCGTGATTCAGCAAATGCGTGGCAAAGGCATGGCGCAAGGTATGGGGTGACAGTGCCACCGTGATGCTTGCCTGTTCAGCATATTTCTTGATCAGTATCCAGAACATCTGCCGGGTCATGGCTGCGCCGCGTGCGGTGACGAACAGGGCATCATCTATCTGGCCATTCAAGATGGCTGGCCGCCCTTCTTTCAAATAACGTTCCAGCCAGGCGCGGGCGATCTCACCAAAAGGCACCAGCCGGGTTTTGCCACCCTTACCGGTGATGCGCAAAACACCTTCATTCAGGCCCACTTCAATCGATCGCAAACCCACCAGTTCACTGACGCGCAAGCCGCAGGCGTACAACACTTCCAGCATGGTCCTGTCACGCAGGCCAAGCGGGGTCGAGTCATCCGGTGCCTTCAACAACAATTCCACCTGGGCTTCGCTCATGGTCTTGGGCAGGCGTGGTGCCTGCCTGGCTGAACGCAGTTTGCTGCAAGGATTCTGGCTGATCAGGTTTTGACGAAATGCCAACAGATAAAAACGCTTCAGTACGCTCATGCGGCGGTTGGCAGAACTGGCTTTGGAGCTGGCATGCTTCGCCGCGATATAGCTGCTGATGTCCGCATGGCTGACCTGGTACAGGTGCTTGTCATGCCCAGGGTGCAGCCACTCGGCAAACAGGCGCATATCGCGCCGGTAGGCTTCGATGGTGTTCTTCGCCAGCCCGTCTTCCAGCCACAAGGCATCGCAAAACTGATCGATTTGTGCCGTTATCGCGGCGGGTAAGACAATCGCCGGTTCTGGCGCCAGGGCTGACTTGCCTTTTACTTCCACAATGCATCCTGAGTCCGGTCATAGCCAGCGACGCCTTCATGGGCAAGCAACCAGCGCTTCACCCCCAGGTGGAAGCCTGTTTCATCATCATGGTGGGCAAAGCCGCCTATGCCACCGGCAGCCGTCACACGATGGCAGGGAATGACCAGAGGGTACCAGTTGGCGCCACAAGCCTGCCCCACTGCACGTGGCGCAGAACGCAAATGTTTGGCAATCTGCCCATAGGTTAATACCTGACCGCGCGGTATGGATGAAATTGCCTGCCACACCCTGCCCTGAAAGACAGTGCCAGCCTCTTTCAAAGGCAAGGTAAATTGATAATCGGGATTCTTCAGATAGGCATCCACCTGTTTCGCTGCCTGTTCGGCCAGCTTGTCGACCGGCGCTTTTTCTTTAAAGCGGGCTGGCAGGTAGACCAGTTCAGAAATATGAGGGCCTTCACTGCGAATACCGACCGCACCGAATGGTGCCTCTACGATAGCTGAAAAAATACCCGATTCTTTATCCAGCATGATTTTCCTTTCAGGCAAAAGAAAAAAAGGCGCATCATCTGATGCGCCTTTAAAACGTCTTTCGCGTTTTCGGCTGTTTAGCGTACATGATTTTTTTTAATTTATCACATCCGCTCAGCTTGTAGTAAAAACGCGCGTCTCCTCAGTGTGTACGGTATTGTTACCGTTATTTTGCACTACCGCCTTTTAAACTGGTACTTGCTTTTCGTCTTGCAGAAATCTGAACTGACGAGAATATAGCATGCTCAGAATTGGCTTTCAAAATAAAAATGGTACAAATTGGTGCATTGTTGCAGATTTGTGAAATATGATCATAACGCTTAAAAATGTGCTAGGCAATGCCAATTTTTATTTTGCCAAAATAAAAATTGCCGTATTTCCTAGCGGAAAACACGACGATTTCTTTTTAATTTTGGCTAATTCTCTTTTGTTTATCTACTTGTATATCCGATTTGGCAACGGCACCGGGGTGTGAACTGCTTAAGTAATCAGCAGCAGCAAGCCAATTTTCTTACTCAAGTGTGACAAAGCTGTTACAGACAGGACAGAAATCCCCATTTTGGTGATTCCGGCTCTGTCGATGCAATTAAAGACTGTAGGGAGTGATAACAGTTACCAGCGTAGATCATGCCAGTAGCCTGTTCAGGGTATGGAGCTGGGTCAGATGGCACTGACCCCAGGCAGCCACGCCAGAGGCATTGTATGCCCTGGCGATGCGGCTAAGGAGGGACTTATTTATAACCGAGCTTCAGTGCTTCTTTGTTGACGTTGCTGATCAAATCCTTACCGATACGGCCTTCCATTTCTTTTTGCACCGGCAACAAGGTTTTGCGCCATTCTGCTTTTTCTTTATCTGTCAGCACGTACACAGTTGTCTTGCCAGATTTCTTGACCGCTTCCAGCGCATTGTCATTCTCTTGCTGGGCAATTGCATTCGCGTATTTGGTGGCAGATTTCATCGCTTCATCAAGCTGGCCACGGATATCGGCTGGCAAACCGTCCCAGAACTTCTTGTTGACGATGACAGCATAGCCAAGATAACCATGGTTAGTGATGGTCACGTGCTTTTGTACTTCATGCATTTTCTGTGTGTACAGATTGGATGGCGGATTTTCAGTGCCGTCAACCACACCTGTCTGCAAGGCCTGATACACCTCAGAGAAAGCCAATACCTGTGGGTTGGCGCCCAACGCACGCATTTGCGCATCCAATACCTTGGATGACTGTATGCGCATTTTTTGCCCCTTCATGTCAGCAGGCATATGCAGGGGTTTGTTGGCCGACATGACCTTGAAACCATTGTCCCAGAAACCCAGGCCGGTAATACCTTTGGGCTCCAGTTTTTTCATCAGGTCCTTGCCGATCTGGCCTTCGGTCACGGCGTACAGCACGTCTTTTGAAGGAAAAATATAAGGCAAATCGAAAACTTCAAATTCTTTCACACCCAAAGGGCCAAATTTAGCCAGTGAAGGTGCCAGCATCTGCACTGCGCCCAATTGCAGTGCTTCCAGCTCTTCCTTATCTTTATACAGGGTGCTGTTGGCGTAGACCTCAACTTTGACGCGTCCCTTGGTGGCTTTTTCTGCCAGTTCCTTGAAACGCTCAGCGGCTTTACCTTTAGGCGTATCGCTGGAAACCACATGACTGAATTTAATGACGATAGGGGCCTGCGCAAATGCGGCACCGCTCACAAGGGAAGCAGTCAGCAGGGAAAACAGCACTGATTTCAGTTTCATATTTGTCTCCAGACATTTTTGTGGATTGTTACACGGATTATTTCAATGTCGGCATTATCCGGCAACTGTGGAAAACCACAAGTACGCAGAGATAAAAGAAGACAACATCTCACAAGCATTGCTCGCCCCGCCAACATCATCTCAACAGATACTTTGCGTCATGGGTAGCAGAGATGTGCAGTCTGCGAAAGATTAGCACGGCAAAAGCAAATGCAAGCTGACGTGGCGCAAGCCTGTTCGCAATTGATAAAAAAGACCCCGATGCAGGCAACTGTAGTTGACTTTACTGTTTCAACAAAAATGTCGTTTATTTCAAATATATGTGGATAACCACAGTTGCAAGCCATTACATGCTTACCGGAAAATACTACACACAAGAAAAATGATTATATTGCAACATGGGAGACTGTATGAAACCAAAATCCGCAGCATTCAAGCGTCCGGCCAAGACTCGACTGACTGTCCAGCCAATCAGGCAGAACAGTACCGGCATCGAAATACCACACCCAAGTACAGCAGGCACTTGTCGAAACAGCCTGATCTGAACGAAGATACACATATCAATCTGCCTTGCACATCTGCCGTATTGCAAGGCTTACTTGCTGACACCTGGCCATTACTCTCACAATAACGCCAATTTTTTCTTCAACTGGGACACTGTCATGAAATTCCTCGATCATCTGGAAGAGTGGATTATCGCCATCCTTATGGGCGGCGCAACGCTCGTCATTTTTATCTCGGTACTGCACCGTTACGGTACCGGTTTCAGTATCCCTTATGTTCAGGACTGGCTGCTGTCGCTGCGGTTCAGCTGGGCACAGGAACTGTGCATCATCATGTTTGTGTGGATGGCCAAATTTGGCGCTGCCTATGGCGTACGCGCCGGTGTCCACGTCGGGGTGGATGTGCTGGTCACCCGGCTGCCGGCCGAATGGCGCAACGCGACTGTGTATACAGCACTGTCATGTGGCGCCATCTTTACCGCCATCATCGGTACCCTGGGTTTGACTTTCGTGTGGGAAAACGGCATGCACTACGCCCTGTTTAACCTGTTTGGCATGGCCAGTGCTGACATGTCAGAAGGCCCTACCACACCGGATCTTGAATGGCCTACCTGGATAGTTTACTCCGCAGTGTGGATGGGTTCTTATCTGATGTGCTTCCGCTTCCTACAGGTTGGTTTTATCTTTCACCGTACCGGCGAACTGCCTCAACATGACCATGCCCACGTCGAAGGCCTGAGTGATGAAGAAAATGCCGTCGAATTACCTGCCACCCCTGCCATGAAAGGAGGTGTGTAATGAGCGCCGCCATTGATACCCTGGGCATCAAACAGATGTCAAAACAGCGTGCCACGATCGTCCTGCTATGTATAGGGCTGGCACTTGGTGCCTTATGCATGGTAGGCAAGGTCGGCATCGTTTTTGCCTTGCTGATCGCGCTGATGCTGACCGGCATTCCCGTCTCCATTGCGCTGGGCCTGACTGTGCTGATGTTCATGTACCTGCTGACCCAGGTGCCGATTGAAGCGGTTGCCCTGAAACTATTCACAGGCATAGAGAAATTCGAGATCATGGCGATCCCCTTCTTTATTCTGGCTGGCAATTTCCTGACACATGGCGGTGTCGCCAAACGCATGATCAATTTTGCCACCAGCATGGTCGGTCACTGGCATGGTGGCCTGGCGCTGGCAGGCATTATTTCTTGCGCCATGTTTGCGCTGGTATGTGGCTCCAGCGTGGCAACGGTTGTCGCTATCGGCTCCATCATTCTGCCAGCCATGGTCAAGCAGGGTTATCCCAAACAGTTTGGTGCCGGCGTCATCATCACCGCAGGTTCGCTGGGGATATTGATGCTGCCATCGATTCCTAAAGTGATTTACGCCATTTCCACCAATACCTCGATCGGTGCACTGTTTGTTGCTGGCCTGTTCCCAGGTATGCTGTTGACAGCCATGCTGTGCGCCACCACCTGGTTCCTGGCCAAGAAAAATGGCTATCCACGCATGAAAAAAGCCACCTGGGGTGAGCGCTGGAAAGCCTTCCGTGAAAGTATCTGGGGCTTGCTGCTGGTCGTCATCATTATCGGCGGTATTTATAGCGGCATCTTTACCGCCACCGAAGCTGCGGCGATGAGCGCGGTGTACGCTTTCCTTATTTCTGTCTTCGTCTACAAAGACATGAAAATATCCAATACCCCCAAGGTACTGGTGAATTCGGCAGCACTGTCAGCCATGCTGCTGTACATCATCACGAATGCGGTACTGTTCTCTTTCCTGATGGCGCATGAGAATATTCCGCAGATGATGGCAGACTGGATATTAGGAAAAGAACTCGGTCAGGCAGGCTTCCTGTTCTTTACCAATATTCTGCTACTGCTGGCTGGTAACGTAATGGAACCCTCTTCCATCATCCTAGTGATGGCACCGATTCTGCATCCAGCCGCCATCCGCCTGGGCATAGATTCCGTGCATTTCGGTATTTTGATTGATGCCAATATGGAAGTCGGCCTGTGTCACCCACCAGTGGGTCTGAACCTGTATGTTGCCAGCGGCATCTCGAAAATGAGCATTACCGAACTGACCGTCGCCGTCATGCCGTGGCTGTGCACGATGCTGGTATTTCTCGTCATCGTCACCTACTGGCCAGGTTTGTCCTTATGGCTGCCAAGGGCAATGGGCATGATGTAAGGAAGGCATGCAACAAGCAAGTCTTTTAAGAATCTGGACCATCCCTACACCGGGATGGTCCAGATTTGCTATGTGGTTGCATGACAGGCGGCATGTCAGGCTGTTACCACGGCTGCCACACGTCCATGCTTTGGCTCTGTCCGTAATGCTGAGGGTGCAGTAAACTAGGCCCATGAAAAGCTTCTACCGCACCCAATCCTGGCCAAATCAGAAATGGCGCTGGATTATTCCCATCCTGCTGCTGTTACTGTTTCTGTCCACCCTGATCTGGCTGCCATGGCAGGCGCAGCGCATGGAAGCCAATGAAAGGCAAGAACAACTGATCGCCGATTCGCTGTGGGTAGAACAGGCCATACAGTTCCAACTAACCCGCAATGATGAAGTGTTACGCCAGATTGGTGGTGAAATCGCCTCAGCCAAGCTGCAAAAAGAAACCGTACTGGACCGTTTTCGCGCCATTCTTAAAAACAACCGTGAAGTCCAGCGTATTGCCTGGTATGACGCCAATAACAAGGTCGTCGTTGATACCCGTGAAAGCGTGGTCGCCAATGCCGAGCGTTTGCCACTACCCAAATTTGAATTCGGGGCGCTGGATGTCAGTGAAGAAACCGTCTGCCTGAAGCCTGTACTGGAAATCAATGCCAAGAATGCCTATCTGCTACATTGTCAGATTCCCATGATCAAGGACGAGCGTCGCATAGGCAGCATGATGATCAGTTACCGCATGGGCGGCATCCTGGAAGAACTGGTGCCCTGGTGGTTTGCCCAGGATAACCAGATCACCATCACCGACATTGATGACCACGTACTGGCCGAACGCGCCGCCGGTGGTAGTGGCAAAAGCGTGTATACCCACAGCCGGGCGCTGGAACTGCCCAGTCTGACCCTGATTTTGCGTACCAACAGCATCAAGAGCGAACCCAAGCTGCTGTCCAACCTGCTGGTGCTGTCTGTCATCCTGTTGTCGGCGGGCCTGATCTGGAGCCTGATGGCGCTGTGGCGCGATATCAACCGACGGCTGGCGGCAGAGGGCGCATTGCGGCAACAGGTCACCTTTCGTACGGCAATGGAAAATTCCCTGGTCACCGGCTTGCGCGCACGCGACATGGAAGGCCGGCTGACCTATGTCAATCCGGCGTTTTGTCGCATGGTGGGTTTTCCGGCTGAACAGATTATAGGGCGCGTGCCACCCATGCCCTACTGGGCACCGGAAGCCATAGAAGAATACCAGCAAAGGTTCACACAATTACTGGCCGGTACGGTACCGTCAGAAGGTTTTGAAACCGTCTATCAGCATGCCAGCGGCGAACGCATACCGGTGCTGATCTATGAATCAGCCCTGATCAATGAAAATGGCAGGCAGACTGGCTGGATGAGCTCCATCCTCGATATTTCTGAGCTGCGGCGGGCACAAGACCTAACCCGCCAGCAGGAAGAAAAACTGCATACCAGCGCCAAACTCGCCACCATGGGCGAAATTGCCTCAATGCTTGCACATGAACTGAACCAGCCGCTGGCTGCCATCTCCAGCTATACCACCGGTGCCATCAACCTGCTGCAATCCGGCATCATAGACCGCCCCCTGTTTCAGAGCGCACTGGAAAAAGTCAATGCCCAGGCGCAGCGGGCTGGTCACATCATCCGCAGCGTGCATGAATTCGTCAAAAAGCGCGAAGCTACCCGTGAACCGGTACAAATCACCGATCTGATTCACACCGTCACACCACTGGTCGAATTGCAGGCCCAGGCCAGCCACGTTGCCCTGCAATGGCAAATCCTGTCCGGACTGCCGATGATACTGGCCGATGGTGTTTTACTGGAACAGGTATTATTGAACCTGACCAGAAATGCGATTGAATCCATGCAAAAAACACCACCAGAAAATCGTATCCTGCGTATAGAAACCAGTTATGACGAAGCCATGCAACAAGTCATCGTCGCCGTGATAGACCGTGGGCATGGCATTCCCTCTGAAGTGGCAGAGCAACTGTTTTCGCCGTTTTTTACGACCAAATCTTCGGGTATGGGCATGGGCCTGAATATCTGCCGCACAGCGGTGGAATTCCATGGCGGCAAGCTGTCACACAGGGATAACCCCTTGGGTGGTACTATTTTCCAGTTTGCATTACCGATCCATCAACAGCAGAGCGCAGACCAATGAAGCGCCGATTAACGTTAGGGAGGCAGCATGTTACACATTATTGATGACGAAGAAGTCATACGCGACGCTTTGTCATGGTTGGCAAGGTCCAGGCAGATTGCTGCCCACAGTTATGAAAGCGCAGAAAAATTTCTGACTGCGCTCGACCGTCCGATGGCCTTCGACACCCAAGGTGACTGCATCTTGCTGGACGTTCGCATGCCTGGCCTGAGCGGCACCAGCCTGTTTGAAATGCTGGCGTCCCGGCAATTGATCAAACGCCTGCCGGTGATTTTTTTGACCGGCCATGGCGACGTGCCGATGGCAGTCGATACCCTCAAGCGCGGTGCGTTTGATTTCTTTGAAAAACCTTTCAACGACAACAAACTCATGGATCGTGTGCAGGAAGCAATGACACAATCGCGCCAGGCTGGCAGCGCTGCGGTCATCCATGAACGTCTGGCGACACTCTCCGGCCGTGAAAAAGAAGTGCTGGACCTGATACTGCAAGGAAAAATGAACAAGGTCATTGCCGATCAGCTAGGCATCAGCATGCGCACCGTTGAAGTGCATCGTGCCCATATTTTTGACAAGATGCAGGTAAAAACTGCCGTTGAACTGGCTGGCATACTTAAATAAAAAATTATTCTGACCGAATAGAAAATACCCAGGCATGTCCATCTTCACCCTGCTCTTCCCGGATTTCACCCTGATACTGCTTGGTTTTTTACTGGCACGTCATGCACACTGGGGTGGGCATTTTTGGGCAGGCATAGAAAAAATCGTTTATTTCATCATGTTCCCGGCGCTGCTGTTTTACACCACAGCACGCACCCAGTTTGATTTTCATTCCACTGGGCACCTGCTGCAAGTCGCTGTTTTTACCACCGCCTGCGGCATGTTTCTGGGCTGGTGTGCAAAATTTCTGTTCAAGACCGCGCCACGCATTTTTGAATCCGGTGTGCAAACCGCCTTTCGCTTCAATTCCTATATTGCGCTGGCACTGGCATCACGCCTGGCCGGTGAACAGGGCACGGCACTGATGGCCTTGCTGATCGGCTTCCTGGTACCTCTATGCAATATGGCAGCCGTGTATGCGCTGGCACACAACAGCGGCAGGCTGCTGAAAGAAATTGCCAGCAATCCTTTAGTAGTTGGCACCGCCAGTGGCGTCCTGTTCAGTGTTTTGCAAATCCAGCTACCCGAAGGCATCGCTGCCACCCTGTCACGCCTGGGCAACGCCTCCATCGCCCTCGGCTTGCTGGCCGTGGGTGCCGGCATTCAGGTGTCCGGCCTGAAACAAGCCAAAGGCATCGCCAGTTATTTCCTGACCATCAAATTGCTGGCCCTGCCGTTCATCGCCCTGCTATTGGGCCGCTGGATGGAACTGCCCCTGTTGCAACTACAAATCGCCGTCGTCTTCTGCGCCCTTCCCACCGCATCCAGTGCTTATGTACTGGCGGCACGCATGGGGGGCAACGGGCCGTTTGTGGCTTTCCTGATTTCTGCAAGCACCGTGTTGTCGGTGCTGACTTTGCCGGTGTGGTTGAGTTTGGTGCGGTGAGGGGATGGGATGTCGATCTCTAACATTTGTGGAACAGTTGCAATAAACAGCAATCATATTAACGTCGCTCCAGCGTAGGCTGGAGCCTAGTGGCGTTTGTTGTATGCTTGAGTTGTTATTAAAACGATTGCCCTTCGTGGACACAAGCCGGGTCTCGGTCAATTAACGGCAATCATATTATCGTCGCTCCAGCGCAGGCTGGAGCCTAGTGTCTGTCGTGGTATGCCGTGTCGTTAATTAACTCGATTACACTCCGTGGACATAAACCAGGTTTGGGGTAATCAACAGCAATCATATTAACGTCGCTCCAGCGCAGGCTGGAGCCTAGTGGCGTTTGTTGTATGCTTGAGTTGTTATTAAAACGATTGCCCTTCGTGGACACAAGCCGGGTCTCGGCCCGGCGGCCGAAATACTTTCTTTGCTTCGCCAAAGAACGTATTCAAAGAAAGGCGACCGCAGACTCGCTCCCTGCGGGAGTACCCATTTATGTAGCGCAAAAAATGGGAAGGTCCGCAACTCGCTTCGCTCAGACATCGGACCTTCTTTTTCCATTTTCTGCACTACACAAATGGCTTCGTCCCAAGCGGATTAGAGTCAACAACAACCCCGAACGTCAAAGGCAACAGCAACAGCAACAGCAACAGCAACAGCAACAGCAACAGCAACAGCAACAGCAACAGCAACAGCAACAGCAACAGCAACACTAACGTTAATTGACCGCATTTAACTAAATATGAATGAGGTTGTATTGACGTTGGTTTTGACTTTGGGGTTGCTTTTGACGTTGAAGTTGTTTTTGAAGTTGTAGTTGTTTTTGACGTCAATCCGCTTGGGACGATGTAATTTGTGCTTCACAGAAAATGGATCAGAAAGCTTCGTGTTTGAGGTGTAGCTGGGGTTTCGAGGTGCATGCACCTCGCCAGCGTAACGGCAATCGCTTGCAAGCGATTGTGCGCCCTGCAAGGGGAGCGAGTTTCGAAGCTTTCCCATTTTTTGGGGTGCACAAATTATGCTGAAGCGCAGCGTAAGCACCCGTAGGGCGAGTCTGCGGTCGCCTTTCTTTGATTCCTTTCTTTGGCGAAGCAAAGAAAGGAATTCGGCCGCCGGGCCGAGTCCCGGCTTGTATCCACGGAGAGCAATCTTTTAATCAAAGTACGGCATACAACAAACGCCACTAGACTCCAGCCTGCGCTGGAGCGACGATATGATGATTGCCGTTGATTTTCCGGAATACGGCTTGCGTCCACTAACGACAATCGTTTTAATCAATGTTCATTTGGACCAAATAATTAAAAATCGCAATTTTTCGTATCAGGGAAATCGCACGAATCATCTTCTATCGCCACAAGATGAACAGAAGGCCGCATTTCAAAAACAAGCTCGTGATAATGAAATCCAATACCGCCGTGACCATAACGTATGATCCATTTTGAACCAGAATATCCCGCCCAGCTAATCCCACGCATGGGAAGCGAGGCATCTCTTATAAAATCGGTTTTTTCGTACTTTTCGCCAATATCCGCAAAAGAGCACTGATGACATAGATCGACAAGGGCCTTCATCACCTCAGTTGGAATGGCTACCTTTCCATTGACTGGCGTATATCCAGGCTTGTTATAAACTGGCTCTGAGTAGCCACAGGCGGTTGCCAACAATGCCAGGCAAAGGACGGGAATTAATTTTAATTTCTTCACACTACAACCCCATGCTGCCCCAACGCCCACCCCACATGCTCCCTAACCATCTCCGACGGATGCGCCAGCCGTGCCTGCAAGGCTGCAACAATCTCTGCATCACCACGCATACTGGACGCTGCATTTCCCAGCCCGACTGCAATATTGCGTAACCAGCGTTCATGGCCGATACGCCGTATCGGGCTACCTTCCAGCATGCGCAGGAACTGTTCTTCGGTCCAGGCAAACAAATGCACCATACGGGCATTGTCGAGGCCGTTGCGGACGGCGAAGTCGTCCACGGCGGCAGCCTGGGCGAATTTATTCCAGGGGCAGACCAACTGGCAGTCGTCGCAGCCGTACACACGGTTACCGATCAGGGGGCGTAGCTCTACCGGTATGCTGCCGTGCAATTCTATGGTCAGGTAAGACACACACAGGCGTGCATCCACCGTGTACGGGGCGACGATGGCCTTGGTCGGGCAGACATCGATGCAGGCGCTGCACTGGCCGCAATGCTGGCCCACCGGTTCATCCACTGGCAACGGCAGATCGATCAGGATTTCGCCCAGAAAAAACATGGACCCTGCTTCGCGACTCAACAACAGGCTATGTTTGCCACGCCAGCCCAGCCCGGCTTTTGCGGCCAGGGCCACCTCCATGACCGGGGCAGAATCGGTAAATACCCGATAACCAAAGGGGCCTATGGCTTTTTCTATGCGTTCGGCCAGTTGCTGCAGACGGGTGCGCAAGACCTTGTGGTAGTCGCGCCCGCGTGCATACAAGGATATGACGGCTTTGTCTGCTGCCTGGCCTTGCTCTTCGGCACGCCAGCTTTCCGTTTTAGGCAGATAATTCATGCGGGCAGAAATGACCCTGACGGTGCCGGGCACCAGATCTGCCGGGCGGGTACGCTTGCTGCCGTGGCTGGCCATATAAGCCATCTCGCCATGGTAACCGGCGTCCAGCCAGTCCTGAAAACTGGATTCGATATGCGACAGGTCAACATCGCCGATACGCAGTTCGGCAAAGCCCAGCTCTTTGCCCCACAGGCGTATTTGCCCGGCCAGATCGGCCAGGGCGGCACTGTCCAGAATCATGAACATGCCCCTGCGGTGCACACAGAGTGTGGGTGATGTGCTATGTTTAGCGAATTCATGAATAAGAACTTTGCAGGAAATGTCACATTATAAGACCACACTCGCGAATGAAGCTGCCACCCAGGCCCTGGGTAAATGCCTGGCGCATGCACTGACACCGGGCATGAGCATTTTTTTGCATGGCGACCTGGGGGCCGGCAAGACAGCCTTAACGCGTGCCATGATCCATGCTGCGGGGCACGCCGGCAATGTCAAAAGCCCGACTTATACCCTGGCCGAACCATATCAGGTTACGCTGAAGGGGCAAACTGTCACCATCATGCATTTTGACCTGTATCGCATGATCAGTGCAGATGAATTTGCTGAGGCTGGCTTCCGTGACGAGTTTAACGACAGCAATATTTGTGTGGTGGAATGGCCAGAAAAAGCCGATGGTGTGCTGCCAGAACCTGATTTGAATATATTTTTGCGCGTCGCCGGTGACGGTCGTGAGGTAGAATTGCACGCGTTGTCTGCCAAAGGTGTCGCATGTCTCGCATTACTCAAGTTTGCCCCGAATCTGTAAGCGCCGTTAATACGGCAAGCACTACCGTGCATTCCCAACAACGCCGTGTCCTGCTCAAGGCTGGCGGTACCCTGCTGCTATCCGTGTTTGCGCCCGCTGCCAATGCGGCACAAATACTGGCCGTGCGCGTCTGGCCGGCAGAAGACTATACCCGCGTCACGCTCGAAAACGACAGTGAACTGAAAACCAGCCATTTTGTGTTGAAAGACCCATATCGCCTGTTTGTCGATATCGAAGGTCTGGAACTCAATGCCAAACTGAAAGAACTGGTTGCCAAGATCAAGTCGAACGACCCTTACATCAAACAGGTGCGGGTGGGCCAGAACAAGCCAAATGTCGTGCGCCTGGTGTTTGACCTGAAAGAAGAAGTCAACCCGCAGGTATTTACCCTGCAACCCGTGGGCAATTACAAACACCGCCTGGTATTTGATCTCTACCCTGCCAACCCGCCCGACCCTATCGCTGCGATGATAGAAAAGGGTGAATGGAACAAGGATGGTATTCCGGCACCAGGTGCGCCCAATGCAGTAGCGGCGATTCCGAACAAGCCTGAAGCTGGCAAGCCGGATGAAAAGCTCGCCGCCAAGCCAGAAACCCAACAGCAAACCGCACCAGAAAAACCGGTAGAAAAAGTTACCGAAAAACCTGCTGAAAAGCCGGTGCAGCTAACCCGCATGATCACCATCGCCATTGACCCAGGCCATGGCGGCGAAGACCCCGGTGCCATTGGCCGTGGTGGCAGCCGTGAAAAAGACGTGGTTCTGTCGATAGCCAAGCGACTCAAAGCTAAAATTGAACAGCATCCGAATATGCGTGTCATGCTGACGCGTGATTCGGATTATTTTGTGCCCTTGAATGTCAGGGTACAGAAAGCCCGTGCCGTGCAGGCTGATTTGTTCATGTCGGTACATGCCGATGCCTTTGTCAATTCCAGCGCACGCGGATCATCGGTGTTTGTGCTGTCAGAAAAAGGGGCCAGCTCCACAGCTGCACGCTGGCTGGCAGACAAGGAAAACGCTGCCGATCTGATCGGCGGCGTCAACATCAAAACCCATGACAGACAGTTGGCCAGTGTCTTGCTCGACCTGTCCACCACGGCACAGATCAATGACAGCCTTAAGCTTGGCAAAGTTGTGCTGAATGAAATCGGTGGTATCAACAAATTGCACAAGGGTTCAGTAGAACAGGCTGGCTTTGCGGTGCTGAAAGCACCGGACATCCCCAGCATCCTGATAGAAACTGCCTTTATCTCGAACCCGGAAGAAGAAGCCAAACTGACCGATGAAGACTATCAGAATCAGTTGGCCGATGCCGTCATGAAGGGTATTAAGAAATATTTCGCCAAGAACCCGCCACTGGCAAAAAACCGCATGACCTGAAGTAATGGTGCCTGGGTCATAGACAGCAAAGACGCTGCACCTTGCGTAGCGCATTCGCCAGCGCTTCCATAGAGATAGAACCCAATGCCAAGCGCAAAGCCTGGGGCGCACTGGTACCGGCAGCAAATGCATCTGCCGTACTCACCATGACGCCCTGCTGTGCCAGAGCAGCAGCACACTGGTCTGCCCGCATGCCATCTGCCAGCGTCAACCACAAATAATACGATGATGGGTGCGCCCTGATATGGCAACCCTGCAAGATACTGCGTGCCAGCCGCTGGCGCTGTCTGGCATCCTTGCGTTTTTGCGCCTCCAGCTTGTCAACAACACCGTCTTCTATCCACTGGCAGGCCAGGCTGACCATCAGTGATGGTGTATTGCCGGACGATACCCGTATCGCCGTTTCCAATGCCGGTATCAAGGCTGGTGGTGCCACCACCATGCCTATGCGCAAACCAGACGCCACGCTTTTTGATAAACCAGACACATATACAGTCTGTGTCGGCGCATAGGTGAACACTGGTCTGGGCGCGGGTTCTGCCAGGAAAGCATAGGCAGCATCTTCAATAATCAGAAACCGATACCGCGCTGCCAGTTGCGCCAGCTTCTTGCGTTCAGCATCCGACATGACCGACCCCATGGGGTTGTGCATGCTGGGCATTACATAGACCGCACGCACCGGTCGCCGCTTGCATAGCGCTGCCAGTGCCGTCAGATCAAGTTTATCGTCATGCAAGGGTAATGCTTCGACATCCAGCCTGGCCTGTTGCGCCAGTATTTTCATGCCCGGAAAGGTCACCGCGTCCATCACCAGAATATCGCCCGGCATCAGCAAACCCAGCACGCTGACTGCCAGCCCCTGTTGTGCGCCGTTGACGATCAAAACCTGTTCCGCCGGTACACGCAGGCCGCGATTGCGCAAATGCCTGGCCATAGTATGTCTTTCATGCAGGCGACCGCCTTGCGGTGCCGAATGCAGCAAGGCATCCAGGTCACCTGAACTGGCCATTCTACGCAAGCCTTCTCGTAACAATTCGTCCTGTCCCGGCAGGGTTGGGTAATTGAAAACCAGATCAATGCTCCCGGCCTGCAGGGTTTGTTGTTCCAGCCCCAGACCGCGCGGCAGTGTGGTATCGCGTACAAATGTACCCCGCCCCATTTCACTGGCGACCAGACCACGCGCTTCCAGTTCAGCATAGACACGCGATGCCGTCGCCAGGGCAATGCCCTGTTGCTGCATCAGTTTTCGCAGTGTGGGTAACTGTGTACCGGGGCGCAGACTGCCATTGCCTATGCGCAGGGCAAAATCATCGACGATGGATTTATAACGCGCCAGAGCCATGGAAAGTATCTAGAACAATTTTTTTACTGTATCAGATCACAAGACTACACTGCGTTTTTATTTCTGGCAATCACGGCCAGTCTTATTTCCAGGATGCGCCAATGATCAGCCTCAGCACGTTTGCAACATTTAGTCTTGCGGTTTTATTTTTACTGTGTTCACCTGGCCCCAACATGGCCTTTGTCATGACTTGCGGCGTGCAATATGGTGTGCGTGGTGGCGTTGCTGCTGCGCTGGGCATAGGGGCTGCCGACATCGTACTGACAGTGCTCACTGCCAGCGGCATTACTGCCGTCATCACAGCCTGGCCGCCATCGTTTGATCTGTTGCGTTATGCCGGGGCGCTGTATTTATTGTGGCTGGCCTACAAGGCCTTGCGTCGTCCTGCGATGGTGATGCAGGCCAGTGTGGCCACATTTTCCTTGCGAACGGTATTTGTACAATCCAGTCTGAACAGCCTGTTCAATCCCAAGGCCTGGCTATTCTTCATGGTATTTTTGCCGCAATTTGTGGATGCACAAAACGGCATGGTGGTGCAACAACTGCTGTTGCTGGGATTGGTACTGACGCTGATCAGCAGCCTGTTTCATGCCGTGCTGGGCAGCTTTGGCCATGCCGTGCGCGGTGTGCTGACAAGACACGCCTATGCAGCAAAGCTGCAAGCCTGGCTGCTGGCGGCAGTGCTGGTATCGTTGGCGGTTCGCTTGATGCTGATGACGCGCTAATGCCCACCCACTATCGGCTGTCGGGGTGGAATTGGCGAGTCTGAATTGTCGGTATGTTATGATTTGTTGGCAATCAATCCACTCCCCACTTCCAACAACTGGCAGGCCAAGGCGCTGCCACAGCAACAGGACACCAGCATGGCAATTAAAAGTATCTTGAATGTGACCGCAGCAGCAGGCGTCAAACTGTCAACGCGCATCATTGGTTATACAGCCTTTGGCATCGTCTTCAATTTGTTCTTGCTGATTTTCTTTTCCAGCGCTGCTGGCAGAAATAGCAGCGGCGTGCCATGGTTCCTGTTATTGGTGATGGCGTTGCTGTCACCGGTGGTGTATTTCATCATGGGTAAAAAACAGGGTACGGCCACTGCCCTGCATTTTATTGTAGACGAACATAGTGACGACCTGAGCCGTTTTGTCGTCGGCAAACTGGCCGATACCTATCCACAATTGCTTGATACTGCCCACGCCAAGAGTGGTGCCATCCAAGAAAAGCTGAGTGCCGTGATTACCAGCATCAGCCAGCAATCAAGTATCAACAAGGCGATCTTCGACAAGCTGCTGGAAAAGTTTGACTTCATTTCCATCGTCACCCGCGTGATGGAAAAAACGTCTACAGAAGGTGCAACCACGCAGGACGAAAAAGTGGAACGCATCGCCAGTGCGTTAAAGTCAGAAATTAATGTAGGCACCCTGAAACCAGACATGCGCCAGACCCAGATACTGGTGGCAGGCAATGCCGGTGTGGCGCTGGTGTGTGCGTGGGTACTGCCGATAATTTTCAGGTAAGTACAAAAAAATGCCAGTAATCTGTATTCAGATTTGATCTTCAAGCTGGGCGCCGCTGGCAGCGATGGCGTCCGAATCGCAGGCTGTGCCTGCTGCTATCCAGCGTCTTACGCGGCGGGCGAACCAGGCTTGCCAGCTTGTTGGCAGCCAGGACAAATACGTTGCTGGCTGTACCAACATGCCACAGCGGTATTGCTGTACATCGGCATGCCATTCCAGTGCACGGCAACTGCCGCGTAACTGCCATAAAAATACCCTGGCCACCGGGCAGGGTACTGCCGCACAACACACACCACAACCATTGCAGGGCTGGCCCAGGGCGGGCTTCATCGGGGCACTGGTTTGCAACCATATGATGGTGGAACCCATTGCATCATGCCCCTTGTGAAGTGAAGTCGACTAGTTGCTGTTAGCTGGTTTTGCGTGCGCTCTGAAACAATTTCCACAATGCGCCCAACACCACAGGCACCACGGCAGCACCGACACCGATCAGCACGATGGCGTTCAGGTGGTCGCGGATAAATGGGATGTTACCGAAAAAATAGCCAGCCAGCACCACGCTGAATACCCACAGCAAGGCACCCAGCACGTTATATAGCTGGAAGGTTTTATGCGTCATGTCCGAAATACCTGCCACAAAGGGCGCGAAAGTACGTACTAGCGGAATGAAGCGCGCCAGCACCACGGTTTTGCCGCCGTGCTTTTCATAGAATTCATGGGTCTTCATCAGCGCCTTGCGATCTATCCAGCGATAGTCTTTTTCTAGCACCTTGTGACCGATCATGCTGCCTATCCAGTAATTGACAGAATTGCCGGCAATCGACGCGATCACCAGCAGGGTGATCAGCAGCCAAACATTCATTGAACCCGTCGCACTGAAGGTGCCTGCAATAAACAGCAGTGAATCCCCTGGCAGAAAAGGAAAAACAACAAATGCCGTTTCGCAAAACACGATGGCAAACAACACAAAATAAACAAGGGTGCCATATTGCTGAATGACGGTGCCCAGCATTTTATCGACATGCAGAATCATGTCGAGGAGTTGCATAAAATCCATTATTTTCCCAGGGTCGATACGAAGCCGCCGCAATCATACACCAGACCGCAATGTCTGAGACGCCCTGACAGGTATAATCATGCCATGAATGCGAACGCCCCTACTTATCGGCCTATACAGGCCCTGCCCGACAACCTCATTTCCCAGATCGCCGCAGGCGAAGTCGTGGAAAGGCCGTCTGCCGTTGTCAAAGAGGTATTAGAAAACGCTCTTGATGCCGGTGCCAGCACTATCGTCATCCGTCTTGAAGAAGGCGGCGTCAAGCGCATTGCCATTACCGACAATGGCCGTGGCATACCGCCAGACCAGTTGACGCTGGCCGTGGCGCGCCATGCCACCTCCAAAATCGCCAGCCTGGATGAGCTCGAACATGTGGCCACCCTGGGCTTTCGCGGTGAAGCTCTGGCCTCCATCGCCTCCGTATCACTATTGACGCTGACCACCCGCACTGCCGACGCCCCGCATGCCTGGCAGATAGAAAACGGCAAGGTCTCGCCTGCATCTGGCGCGCAAGGCACGACTGTGGATGTGCAAGACCTGTATTACAACACCCCGGCCAGGCGCAAGTTTTTAAAGTCGGAACAGACAGAGTTTGGACACTGCGCAGAAATCGTGCGCCGCATTGCCCTGGCAAGACCCGATGTCTCGTTTTCATTAAGCCATAACGGCAAAGCCGTCGACCACTGGAATGTCAGCGCCATCGACAAACGCAGCGCACAGATATTGGGGGATGCCTTTAGCAATGCCCGCCTGTCGCTTGATGAAAGCGCTGGCCCTTTGCGCCTGCATGGCTTTGTTGGCTTGCCAACTGCATCCAAGGCACGTGCCGATGCCCAATTCTTTTACGTCAATGGCCGCTTTGTACGCGACAAGCTGCTGACCCATGCCGTGCGCGCTGCCTATCAGGATGTATTGCATGGCGACCGTTATCCATCCTATGTACTGGGGCTGGATCTGGACCCGGCGCTGGTGGATGTGAACGTGCATCCATCCAAGATAGAAGTACGCTTCCGCGATAGCCGGTCTGTGCATCAGTTTGTGTTTCATGCGGTTAGCCGTGCACTGGCGCAGACATCTGCCACATCATTTGGCACCGTGCCGGGGCCAGCCACGGCTGTGCCTTCAGGCCAGGGCACGCCCTGGATCAGCGGCGAACAAACCACTTTTGCAGCGCAATTTGCCAATCCATCGCCCTATGCCGGTGGTGGTGGTGGCGCAGGTGGCATTAGTGGCGGAGGTGTAAACCATGGCAGCGGCTACGGCAATGCATACCAAAATCCCTACCGCCCTCAGCCAAATGGTAACGTCACACAAAGTATGGAAAGCTATGGCGCTTTCTTTCGTCCCAATGCAAATGGCACAGGCGTCAATGAGGCCGGGGCCAACTACGCAGGGACCAATTTCGCACCCGCCAATCAAGTTGCCAACAGCCTGCCGGATGACGACTATCCATTAGGCTTCGCCCTCGCCCAATTGCATGGCGTCTACGTGCTGGCACAAAACAGCAAGGGCCTGGTACTGGTCGACATGCATGCAGCGCATGAACGTATTTTGTACGAGCAGCTAAAAAATGCCCTTGATGAAAACAGCATGCCAGTACAGCCCATGCTGATACCCGTGACCTTCTTTGCGGATGCGATTGAAGTCGGTACCGTGGAAGAACATCAGGATACACTCAAGGCCCTCGGCTTTGACATGGCCGCCATCTCGCCCACCACCCTGGCGGTGCGCGCCGTGCCTGCCCTGTTGAAGAATGCCGATGCACAATCACTGGCCAGAGATGTATTGCGTGAAGTGCGCGAATTTGGTGGTTCACGCGTCTTGATAGACAGGCGCAATGAATTGTTGGGCACCCTGGCCTGCCATACCGCCGTGCGCGCCAACCGCAGCCTGACCGTGCCTGAAATGAATGCCCTGCTGCGTCAGATGGAACAGACAGAACGTTCAGACCAGTGCAACCATGGCCGGCCAACCTGGGTACAACTAGGCTTGAATGATCTGGACAAGATGTTCTTGCGTGGCCAGTAACAAGCATGGCCCCGTGATTCCATGACCAACACCCTGCCACACCATGACTGAACCAGCCCAGGCCATACCCGGCTTTCAGGCAGCGCCGCTATTTTTTCTGATAGCAGTCTTCCTGATGCTGCAACCGCTGTCCACTGACCTGTACCTGGCATCCCTGCCCAGCCTGGCCACGGTGTTTGCCGTGCCGGCTTCCACCGTGCAACTGACGCTGTCATTGTTTGTGGCTGGCTTTGGTGGCGCGCAACTGGTGATAGGCCCGCTGTCTGACAGGTATGGCCGTCGCCCTGTGGTCATCGCTGGCCTGAGCCTGTATTTGCTGGCCAGCCTGCTGTGTGGTGCATCACAAAGCATAGGCATGCTGATCTTTGCGCGCTTTTTGCAGGCACTGGGCTGCTGCTCTGCCGTCATCATCGCCCGGGCCATCGTGCGCGATGCCTATGCGCCGCAAGACAGTGTCAGGGTTATCTCCAAGGCCAGCAGTTGGGTATCTGCCGCGCCCTTGCTGGGGCCAATACTGGGCTCATTTTTGCAGGTGCACCTGGGCTGGCGCGCCGCCTTTGCGGTGCATGCAATGCTGGCAGCCGCACTGCTGATCATGGTCATTGCACGCCTGCCAGAAACCAATTTGTACAAAGACCCCAAGGCCACTGAACTGTCTGGCCTGGCCCGCAATTACCGCATCGTACTGGGCTCGCCGCTGTTTTGGGCCTATGCCTTGCCGGGGGCTTTGTCGTATGGGTCCATCTTTGCGTTTATCTCTGGCGCATCGTTTGTATTGATCAAGGTACTGGCCCTGCCCACCGGCTGGTTTGGTTACTGTTTTGCTTTTGGCGTTTCAGGTTACTTAAGTGGCACCGTGGTGTGCCGTCGCCTGCATGCACGCTTCGGCACCAAGCTCACCTTGCGCATAGGCAGCAGCCTGTCTTTAGCTGCGGGTGCAATTTTCCTGGCGATGGTGCTGGCAGGCATGCAGCACTGGGCCATGATACCGCCCGTCATGTTCATGACCATGGGTGCGCATGGTATCAACTTCCCTATTTCGCAATCCAATTCTGTCTCGCCTTTTCCGCAACAGGCTGGCACTGCTGCGGGGCTGATGGGCGCGCTATACATGCTGGTGGCCTTTATCGTTGGCACTATTGTCGGTGGCACGCATAATGGCACGGTCTACCCATTAGCCATCATCGCCTTTAGCATGGGCAGCCTGATCTTTATCGCGGCACGCGTCTTACCCGCCATGATCCCGGCAGAACACACCGTATGAATACCCACACCACTATCCTGACGAATAAAGTCATCGCCATCATGGGGCCTACCGCCTCAGGCAAAACCGCCGCTGCGCTGGAAATTGCGCGCCACTATCCGGCAGAAATCATCTCTGTTGATTCTGCCCTGGTGTACCGCGACATGAACATAGGCACAGCCAAGCCCATCGCCGAAGAACTGGCCGCCGTACCACACCACCTGATCGACATCATCGACCCGGCAGAATCGTACTCCGTCGCCCAGTTTCGCAAAGACACGCAAAGACTGGTCAGCGACATACAGGCCAGAGGCAAGCTGCCCCTGCTGGTGGGCGGCACCATGATGTATTTCAAAGCCCTGATGGATGGCCTGGACGACCTGCCCGGTGCCGACCCCGCCATACGTGCAGAACTGGATGCAGAAGCCGCCCGCATAGGCATAAGCGGCCTGCACGCCAGACTGGCAACGCTGGACCCGGAAACCGCAGCAAGGCTAAAGCCACAAGACAGCCAGCGCATACAACGCGCGCTGGAAATCATCGCCATCACCGGCCAGCCCATGTCCGCCCTGCTGGCCAAACAAGAACGCGCCGCCCCACCGTTCGACATGCACTCCATCTCACTGGAACCATCCGACCGCAGCGTGCTGCACCAACGCATCGCCCTGCGTTTTGACACCATGCTCAAGCAAGGTTTTATTGATGAAGTAAAAGCCCTCAAACAAAGGCCAGACCTGCACGCCAACCTGCCATCCATACGCTGCGTAGGCTACCGCCAGGCCTGGGATTATCTGGATGGGCAAACCACCCTGGCAGAAATGCGCGAGCTAGGCATCATCGCCACCCGCCAACTGGCCAAACGCCAGGTCACCTGGCTAAGATCCATGCCAAACCGAATCATCATCGACTGCCTGGCAGCCGACGCCCAGGCGCAGATCATGGACAGCGTACGGCAGGCGTTGACACCATAAGCTAGCACCACATCTTCGCCATACAGACACTAAACCCCAAAAAAACCGCTACTTAATAGCCACTAAAAAAGCCACTAAAAAGTCACCAACGCAGCCCAAAGCCAGGCAACAAGCCCCACCCAACGCCTGGCAGAAACCCGACAAAACTGCAAAAACCATTGCTTTTTATGCCAAAACAGGGGCGATTTCCAGCAAAATACAGCCCAAAGTATTGACACCCCAAGCCCAAGCTGACATAATCGCAGGCTTCTTGGTGATATAGCTCAGTTGGTTAGAGCACAGCACTCATAATGCTGGGGTCGGTGGTTCAAGTCCACCTATCACCACCAGATATATGTCCAAAGAAGTTCTTTGGAATACAAGAACCCGCTTCCTGCCCAGTGCTGAAGCGGGTTTTTTGTTGTCTGCACGCTTTTATGCCCTTTGGCTTTACTCACAGTAAAAGTTATTTTGCACCTTTATTCAAGATTGCCAAAGAAATAAGTTGCTTTGTATTAAAATCACACTTACTAAAAAATAAAATTCTTACTTAATTTAGACACAAAAAAATCATGGCGAAAAAAGAAGTTAAACAAAAGAGCATTGAAGAAACGCTATGGGAATCAGCTAACAAGCTGCGAGGCAGTGTGGAGCCCGCTGAATATAAGCATGTGGTTCTTGGTCTTATATTTCTGAAATTCGCCAGTGATAAGTTTGAAGAACACCGCAAATCTCTGATCGCGAAAAAGCAGGAAAAATATATTGAGATAGCTGAGTTCTATAATCAGGCCAACGTTTTCTTTTTAGATGAAGAGAGTCGTTGGAGCTACATCATCAAGAATGCCAAGCAAAACGATATTGCGTTGAAAATTGATACCGCCTTGCATCACATAGAGAAGAATAACAAAGCCCTAAAAGGTGCGTTACCAGATAATTACTTTTCGCGTCTAGGTTTGGATATCACCAAGCTTGCGTCGCTGCTCGACACCATCAACGATATTGATACTCTTAAAGACAAAGCACAGGATATCGTAGGCCGAGTATATGAATATTTCCTTTCCAAATTTGCGTTAGCCGAGGGCAAAGGCAAAGGCGAGTTTTATACGCCTAAGAGCATCGTCAACCTCATCGCCGAAATGATCGAGCCGTACAAGGGCATCATCTATGATCCCGCTTGCGGTTCAGGCGGTATGTTTGTGCAATCGATGAAGTTTATCGAAAACCATCACGGCAATAAAAAAGAGGTCTCGATTTACGGGCAGGAGTACACCAACACTACTTACAAGCTCGCCAAGATGAACCTTGCCATTCGAGGCATTAGCGGCAACTTGGGTGAGAAAGCCGCTGATACCTTTGCTGACGATCAGCACAAAGATCTCAAGGCCGATTACATCATGGCCAATCCGCCATTCAACCAAAAAGACTGGCGTGCAGAAAATGAATTGAAAGACGATCCGCGCTGGCGTGGCTACGAAGTGCCACCCAAGAGCAATGCCAACTATGCATGGATTCTCAACATGGTTAGCAAACTTTCTGACAATGGCGTGGCGGGATTTATCCTTGCGAATGGTGCGCTCAGTGGTGGTGGCGAAGAATACAAAATCCGCAGAAAACTGATAGAGAATAATTTAGTGGAAGCAATTTTGGTGCTGCCACGAAATTTGTTCTACACCACTGACATCAGCGTTACGCTTTGGATTTTGAATAAAAACAAAAAAGCCCAAACCAAGAATATAGGCGATGAGCAACGCAAATACCGTAATCGTGAAAGCGAAATATTGTTTATGGATTTGCGTCAAATGGGGGAACCATTTGAAAAGAAATTTACACAGTTTTCCGACGAAAACATTCGACAAATCGCAAGTACATATCATCAATGGCAAAGTGCAACGATAGAAAACATTCCCGAGTTCTGTTACGCAGCTCAACTTGATGAAGTCATCAAAAAAGATTTCTCTCTCGTCCCAAGCAAATACATTGCTTTTATCAACCGAGATGAAAATATCGACTTTGATGAAAAAATGCGAGGCTTACAGAAAGAATTCGCAGAAATGCTTAAAGCCGAAATGAATTCAAAAATTGACTTGCTGAGTGTATTTAAAGAGTTAGGCTATGAGATCAAACTATAAGCCTTTAGGTAATTACATTCGCGAAGTGGATATTCGCGACGCTGAAGAATCAGTCACATTGCTGTTGGGCGTCAGCATTCAAAAGAAATTTATTCCTTCCATTGCCAATACTATTGGCACGGATATGTCCACCTACAAAATCATCAAAAAAAATCAATTTGCTTATGGACCAGTCACCTCGCGAAACGGTGACAAAATTTCCGTGGCCTTGCTCGAGGAAGTTGAGCAGGCGATTATTTCGCAGGCTTATTCTTCTTTCGAAATAATCGATACTAACGAACTCCTACCAGAGTATTTAATGATGTGGTTTCGAAGGCCTGAGTTTGATCGGTATGCCAGATTCATGAGTCATGGTAGCGCACGTGAACTATTTGATTGGGAGTCGATGCGTAACACTCTCTTGCCAGTGCCATCCATCACTAAACAAAAAGAAATCGTCAAAGAATACAAAAACATCCAAAATCGCATCATCCTAAATCAGCAACTAATACAAAAGCTGGAAGAAACTGCGCAGGCAATTTACAAGCAATGGTTTGTGGATTTTGAATTTCCTGATGTAAACGGAAAACCATATAAGAGCAATGGCGGGGAGATGGTCTTTGACAAAGACTTAGAAATGGAAATTCCAGAGAGATGGAAAAATGTGAGTATTAAAGACTTTTCTCTAAAAATTAGATCTGGCGGAACACCAAGCCGAGACGAAATAAGCTACTGGGGTAGCAAAGATATACCTTGGCTAAAAACAGGTGAAATCGCGAATAAAGTTCTAGTCAGTTCAGAGGAATACATATCTACTTTGGGAATGCAAAATAGCTCAGCCAAACTTCTTCCCATTAACACGGTGTTAGTCGCTATGTATGGAGAAGGAAAAACCAAAGGACAAAGCGGTTATCTCAGATTTGAAGCAACGGTTAATCAGGCGTGCTGCGCAATCAGCTGCGAGGACGAAAATCTTTCGGGTCTTCTCTACTATTTTTTAAGGGTGAATCAAGAAAGAATCGCAAGTTTGGCCAATGGAGGAGCGCAACCAAACTTAAGCAAAGAACTAATTGAAAATATTCGAATACTGAAGCCAACTAGCGATGTTCTAAAAAAGCATCCCTTCGTTCAAGTTATCAATCATTGTGAACATATAGAAAAAGAGAACATAAAACTGAATGAATTGAAAAACATCCTTCTCTCCAAAATCGCCGCCATAGAAAACTAAGTCTATGAACAACAGCGACATCCTTCTCTATCAGAATAAAGACGGCAAGATCAAGATTGAAGGGCTGCTTGAGCGCGGTATCAAACAACTGGGACCATCCCGCACATGAAATTTACCGAAGAAAAATTAGAGAAGGCTTTTATTGCCTTGCTGGAAAATGAAAAATTTCCACATCAATTGGGCAATGGCATCAGCCGAGCCTTGGATGAGGTGTTGATTGAGGAAGATTTGCTCAATTACTTATTAAGCAAGTATGCTGATCAACAACTCACCGTGACGGAAGCCAAATCGATTATTCTGCAACTGAGAAATTTGCCTGCCAGTGATTTGTATGAGAGTAATAAAACGATTCTGCGTTGGTTGAGCGACGGCTTTATTTTGAAACGTGAAGATCGCAATCAAAAAGACATCCACATTGAGCTTATTGATTACAGTGGCTTAGAGGCTCAGCTTGCTGCCCCGGATTTAGACACTGTGCATGTTGCGCAAGATTTGACAGAATACCAAGCCGATTGCAACGTCTATAAATTCGTTAATCAACTAGAAATTCTTGGATCAGAAAAACGCATTCCAGATGGTATTATTTACATTAATGGTCTGCCGCTGGTGGTATTCGAATTCAAAAGTGCAATACGTGAAGAAGCAACACTTTTCGACGCCTTTACCCAATTGACAGTACGGTATCGCAGAGACATTCCTGAACTATTTAAATACAATGCTTTTTGTGTGATTAGCGATGGTGTTAATAACAAAGCAGGTTCTTTTTTTGCGCCTTACGAATTTTTTTATGCATGGCGTCGCGTAGCAGGCTTGGCTAAAGATGTCGATGGTATCGGCAGCATGTATACCTTGGTGCAAGGCATGCTCAATCAGAACCGTTTACGCGATATTATCCGAAACTTTATTTACATTCCCGACTCTTCTAAAAAGAACGAAAAGATCGTTTGCCGCTATCCGCAATACTATGCTGCCAAGCGCCTGTTCGACCATGTCAAGCTAGCTCAAAAGCCAGAAGGTGATGGCAAAGGTGGCACATATTTCGGTGCGACCGGTTGCGGTAAGAGTTTTACGATGCTTTATCTCGCGCGGCTTCTGATGAAGAGTGAGCATTTTGCTAGTCCTACAATCGTGATGATTACTGATCGCACTGATTTGGATGATCAATTGGCGGGGGAGTTCACTAACGCCAAGAAGTTTATTGGAGACAGTACGATTGTTAGTGTCGAGAGCCGCGCCAAATTACGTGAATTGATTCAGGGGCGCCAAAGCGGTGGCGTGTTTTTGACGACTATCCATAAATTCACCGAAGATGCGCAATTACTTACTGACAGAAATAATGTAATTTGTATTTCAGATGAGGCGCACCGTAGTCAGATTAACTTAGACCAAAAAATAAAAATCACTGAAAAAGGCGTGACTAAAACATTTGGCTTCGCAAAGTACCTGCATGATTCTTTGCCGAACGCGACTTTCGTTGGATTTACTGGAACACCTATCGATGCCACATTAGATGTGTTCGGCAAAGTTGTCGATGCCTATACCATGACTGAATCGGTCAAAGATGAGATCACAGTCAGAATTGTGTACGAGGGCCGAGCCGCTAAAATCGCGTTGAATAATACTGAATTAGAGAAGATCGAGGCGTATTACCAAGAAGCCGCGGATGCTGGTGCGAATCAATATCAAATTGAGCAAAGTAAAGATGAATCGGCGAAGATGAATGCCATCTTGGGTGATCCAAAACGACTGCAAGCTGTTGCAGAAGACTTTGTAGCGCATTATGAAAATAGGATAGCAGAAGGTGCGACCGTAAAGGGCAAGGCAATGTTTGTTTGTAGTAGCCGTGAAATTGCCTACGACCTCTATAAGAGAATAATTAAATTACGCCCTGAATGGAACGAAATCAAAGTTGCTGCGGACGATGTAGAATTAACTGAAGAAGAGAAACAAAAAATAAAGCCAATGGAGCGGATCAAGATGATCATGACCAGAGGTAAAGATGACGATGAAATTCTCTATAAACTGTTGGGGACTTCCGATCACCGCAAGACGCTAGACGCCGAGTTTAAAAACGAAAATTCCAACTTCAAAATCGCTATTGTTGTTGATATGTGGTTGACTGGCTTCGATGTGCCGTTCTTGGACAGCATTTATATCGATAAGCCAATTAAACAGCATAATCTCATTCAGACAATTTCACGGGTAAACCGTAAATTTGAAGGCAAAAACAAAGGACTAGTTGTCGATTATATTGGCATCAAAAAACAAATGAATTTGGCTCTGGCCATATACGGTAAAGGAGACAAAGATAATTTTGAGGATATTGCTGAGTCCTTAATCATCGTCAGAAATCACCTGGATCTTTTAGAGAAGCTGTTCCACAAGTTTGACAGTAGCAAATATTTCAGTGGCACTGAACTTCAGCAATTAAATACTTTGAATTTAGCAGCGGAGTTTGCGCAACAGACCAAAGATATTGAGACCCGATTTATGGGCTTGGTGAAGCGTTTGAAGGCAGCCTATGATATCTGCGCAGGCAGTGAGAAATTAACTCAGCTAGAACGTGATACTACCCACTTCTATCTTGCAGTGCGATCAATTGTGTTCAAACTGACTAAGGGCAATGCGCCTGATACGGCGCAGATGAATGTCAAAGTGAGAGAAATGATAAAAGATGCCTTGCAAAGTGACGGTGTGCAAGAAATCTTTAAACTGGGCGATGACAACGAAACTGAACAAGACTTATTTGACGAAGATTACTTGGCGAAGATCGATAAGATCAAATTGCCAAATACGAAGATCAAGTTGCTTCAACAATTGCTTGCAAAAGTTATTGGGGAAATGAAAAAGGTCAATAAGGTTAAAGGCACTGACTTTTCAAAAAAAATGCAGGCTCTCGTCGAGAAATATAACGAACGCGATGAAAGTGATATTTTACGTAGTGAAGTTTATGAAGAAATGGCCGAACAACTTACCAAGTTGATCTTGGAAGTGCACAAGGAATTTGCCGCGGGTGATAGCTTAGGTATTAATTTTGAAGAAAAGGCGTTTTACGACATTCTCAAAGAACTCTGCGCGAAGTATGACTTCAAATACCCCGAAAACCGTTTAATTGAACTAGCGAAAGCAGTTAAAGATTTAGTTGATGGACAAGCTAAGTTCCCCGATTGGAACAAGAGAGATGACATCAAATCTGCTTTGAAGGTAGGCCTGATTCTTTTGCTTGATGAGTTTGGCTATCCACCGGTCGAGCGAGATGAAGTGTACGTTGAAATTTTTGAGCAAGCGGAAAATTTTAAGAAGAATCAGACTGTAAAATGAGCCGACCATGATTTACAGCAGTAAGGGGAACTTGGTCCATCTTAGAGATTCTTTGTGATTGAACATTGAGGACTTCGAAATGGTAATGTCTTTTTTTTGCGCTGAGGTGAACTTGAGAGGAGAGCAATGAGCTTGGGACTAGATATGTTGGGCAGAGCAACTCAACTTTGGGATTCGAAAAAATGGGAATTCCCAACTACAGATGAAAAAAATGCTTCATTTGAGTCATTTTGTGAAATGCTTAGACAGTTACCTGTTTCATCGCAAGAATTTGTTCTAAATCTAACGAGTTCATATTCCGTTTATTCATTTACAAACTATCAAAGCCTTCTCATAGATGCATTGTCGAAGCTCGATGATTCTCACGTGGATGGCATCGGCCACCTAATTTTCGCGCCCCTCATTAATCCATCCGATGACAAAAGAGGTGTGGCAAAAAGCGGGCACCTCTTACCCTATATTGCGAGGCATGTTGCAGCACCATTAAATCCGAAATTAAACGATTTGAAGATAACTCAGCTTGTAAGCCTTGATATGATAAGCAACTGTATCGAAGGTAAGGAAAATATTTTGGTAATACTCTTAGATGATTTTATCGGTTCAGGTGACACAGCGAAAAATTCAGCTTGGAAAGTTATGGACTTTCTACGCAAAAATGATAAGTTACTTGTGGTTTCGTTAGTTGCTATGCGACATGCGATTCAATATCTCGCAAAATATCGAATAGACGTGATATCTGCAGATGTGGTCACCAAAGGCATAGAGGAAAATTTGGACTTACACAATAAAGCAGAGTCCTACGCGATAGTTGATAGTATTGCTGCTGATCTTGATGTAGGCCCTGATTATGTTCGTGGATACAAGGAATCAGAGGCTCTAGTAACTATGATTCGGACTCCGGACAATACTTTCCCAATGTATTGGTGCACAAAAAAAAAGGTTGGTAAATTAGACTGGCCAGCACCATTTCCTAGAAAATAATATGAGCAAACATACCAATATGTTGTTGAAACTAATTCAAGAGGGGGCAGACTCCAGTTTTCTCTTGCGTCAAGGCCTTACGTTTTCGCAAATTTCAATTTTGTTTGGTGAAATCCTTCGAGATGGACTCATTCAAAAAGATCAGAATAGTTTTCAATTGACTGATAAGGGTTTGGCAATTCTTTCAGGTTCCTCAAATAAGTACGGAGGAAACGGAAAATGGGTGTTCCCAGACGAAAGTTATGTCATTCCCCAAGTTCCAGTCGATAGGATATACTTACCAAAACTTAAAGATTCAAAGTTTTTGGGACCCTGACACTAGACTAAGTGGTGAAAACCACGGGAGCGGCGATTCGACGCTCTAGGACGAACTTACTTTCAAGCCAGTTGAGATCTGCCCCGCGCCGTCGGGAGACAGCTAGGCCAGATCTCAATGCCTTGCGGCAACTTAACAGAGCGAAAAGCACGCTCTGTTAAGTATGAAATACGCGAAACTGGTGGTGTCAGGGTCACTTTTTATGAATGGGCGTATGGACTGGAACTTATATAAGTCAGAATTTGAACGTTACGCTGAGAGTAACGGTTACGATAGTTCTTATACTGAACGATGTTTGAAGTATGCACATCGCTTGCACGAACAGAATCTACCAATAATATATTCGCTTGAACACCTTGCATCACTTGTTGGTTTGGATGAATCATATTTAAGATTTGTTTCCTACGATCCTAACAAATTTTATCGTTCTTTTAGCGTAAAAAAAAACTCTGGCGGTGAACGTCAAATTGATGAGCCGCTACCAAATCTAAAGCTGGTCCAACGTTGGATTCTTGAAAACATTCTTTACCGATTAGAGCCAAGCCCTTTTGCAAAAGCATTTGTACCTGGTCGATCAATCAAGGATAATGCAAAGTTTCATCGCAATAAGCCGATGGTTTTGACTTTAGATATAAAAGATTTTTTCCCATCTATTTCAAGTGCACGTATCAACTCATTTTTTAAGGGCGCGGGTTACAGCCCGAAAGTTTGTTATTTCCTTACGAGACTCTGTACACTCAACGGAAGTTTGCCTCAAGGTGCTCCAACTAGTGCGGCACTTTCAAATTTGGTGTTTCTAGCACTAGACCGCCAGATAGCTACATATTGTATAAACAAAGACGTTAGATATACACGATACGCTGATGATTTAACATTTTCTGGTCAGTTCGTAGTAAGCGAAATTATCAATTTCACACGATCAGCATTATCGACTCTGGGTTTTAGATTAAATGACAATAAAACTAGATTAATGCGGAGCCACGAAAGGCAACAAGTTACTGGCATAGTTGTTAATAGAAAACTACAGATTCCACGAGAAGTTCGCAGAAGCTTAAGACAGGCCGTCTATTTCATTGAGCGCTTTGGCTTAGATAATCATGTCGCCAGATTAAATGAATGTCGCGCGAACTACTTGCTTCATTTGTTGGGAGAGGCGACATTTATACGCTTCATAAATCCTAACGATAGAGATGCAGAGAAAGCAATTTCTGTTTTACATGAAATTAGGAATAGCCAATTGTCGTTTGTTTAAAGTTGAAATTATTGTGTCAAACTTGTGCCATAGAAAATCTAGTTCGTGACTCACTACACTTGACTGTGAGTTACATTGCAAATGAAGTTTGGCAAGCGTTGTAATTCATTGACTAATATAGATTAGTAACACCCTATTTCTGACTCACAATGCTGGGGTCGGTAGTACAAGTCCAACATGTCCTGCTTCAGGCGAGACAATGAAAAAAGAGGGCTGCTAATCCCCCTCCCCCGCCGCTTTCCCCGTATGACTAAAAAACTGCACACCTATCTGTTCCGACAAAGTTTCGCTGGCCTGGATCAGGCGTTGCAGCAAGTCGGCCAGGTAGAGGCTGCCGCCGACCAGGTCTGCTTCTGGTGTCAGCGCCTGTAATTCATCGGCCAGTGCTGCCAGTTGTTCGGTGCCGGCCGGGCCGCGACCGGGTGCCATTTGTTGCAAGGTCTTGAGGATGCCATCGACCTGGAAGACGATGGAGCGGGTATTGCTTTCATCCAGCAGTAGCAGATCAAGTAAAGGCAACCATTCTGGCCGGGCCTGGTAGCGCGCGCGGTAGGTGATGATGCTGTCTGACAGCAGCAACATCCACTCCAGGTCGCCACCATCCATGGCCAGTCCGCGCCGTAATATCTGGCACTGGAATTGTAGTCGTTCCAGCCGCCGCCCTAGCGACAGGAAGCGCCAGCCCAGATCGCGGCTCATGCCATCCATTGCATAGCCGGACATCAGCATGGCGGCTTCGGTGGCGTCGTCCAGGCGGCGCATTGCTTCGGCCTGGGATGGTTGTTCTTCGACGGGGCTGTCTTGCCGCATCTTGCTGATTGCACGCCAGTTATCGAGCGAAATGCGTTCGCGCAACTGGCTGGCGCAGCGGTACAGTTGCTGCTGTTGCTGCACCAGCCCCGGCACATCCGGTGACACCACGGCACGCAGCAGCGCGGATTCGATTTGGGCGTCGGTCAGCATGGCGGCTGGCTGCACCGGTTCAGCGGTGACGTCAGTTGGTTCGGGCGGTGCGATCAGCCAGTACCATTGGCACAGGCCGGTCATGGCTGCCCATTCGGCACCGCGATCATCTGGCCGGACGTGGAAAAGAAAGTTAAGTGTGACGCGCAGCAACCTGGCAATATTGTCGCAACGTTCGGTGTTGCGGCCAAACCAGTGCAGGTTTTCTGCCACCCTGCTTGACAGGTGGGTGTCATCGCGCACTGGCTCGCGCCGCTCGGCATTACTGCGTTCCTGATGTGGCAGGTCTTGCTGGGCCCTGGCCTGGACCCAGGTATCCTTGCTGCCGCCGCCTTGCTGCATGGTGATGACACGTGCATCTGGCCCGGTGGCCACGCGGGTCAACCCGCCCGGCATGACGACATAGCCCTTGGGCGTAGCGCAGGCGTATACACGCAGGCCAGTGGCGCAGGGGTACAAGCCGGCGCGGGGGGCTTCTTTCCAGACTGGTGCCTGTGACAGGCGCACCAGTTCTTGTGCGACATAATTGCCAGGGTTGGCGCGCAGTTGCCCAATCAGCGCGGCACGGGCCTCACCGCGCTGGTCTGCGCCAAACACCGGGCCTTGACGCAGTTGTGGAAACGCCGGTTTGATCACAAGGCTGTCGAGGCGGCTGACTACGGTATTGAGCGCGGCTGCCTCGCCACACCACCAGGTCGCCACTGACGGCATCTTGAGCGGTTCGCTTAACAAGCGCTGGCACAGCGACGGCAAGAAGCCCAGCAAGGCACCTGATTCCAGCAAGCTAGACCCCAGACTGTTGGTCACAAGCACGGTGCCGCGCCGTACGGCGTCGGTGAGGCCAGCCACGCCTAGCGCAGAGTCAGCGCGCAGCTCCAGCGGATCGCAAAAATCATCATCCACCCGGCGCACGATGACGTGTACGCGCTGCATGCCGGACAGGGTCTTGAGCCAGACCATGCCGTTGCGCACTGTCAGGTCACCGCCTTCGACCAGCGGCAGGCCCAGATAGCGTGCCAGATAGGTATGTTCGTAATAGGTTTCGTTATGCGGACCCGGGGTCAGCAGCACCATCAATGGCGGCTCACCCGCACGCAGCCCGGCACCGGCGCTGCGTCTGCCCCAGTGCGCCAGGCTGTCGCGCATGGTGTCAAAAAAACCTTCCAGCTTGCGCACCTTGAGATCACGCAGCATGTCTGGGAAAATGCGGCCAATGACGGCGCGGTTTTCCAGCGCATAGCCAGCACCGGAAGGTGCCTGGGTGCGGTCACCCACGACCCACCAGCGGCCATCAGGCGCACGCGCCAGATCCAGTGCATAGAAATGCAAGGCGATGTCGCCCTGATGGCGTATGCCCTGGCAGGGACGCAGAAAGCCCGCGTGGCCATGTACCAGCGCGGGTGGCAGCAGGCCCTCGGCCAGCAAGCGCTGCTCGCCGTAGACATCTAGCAGGATGCGATTGAGCAAGGTGGCGCGCTGTACCACTGCGGCTTCTATCTGTGCCCATTCTTCATACGGCAAGATCAGCGGCAGCACGTTCAGGTCCCATGGCCGCTGCATGCCTTTGGCATCGGCGTAGACGTTGTAGGTGACACCGTTCTCACGTACCTGGCGCTGCACAACTTCAATGCGCTGACGCATCATGCCTGGCGGTTCGCCAGCTAGACTGTCGAGCATGGCGCGCCAGTGGCCGCGCGGGCGCATGCTCGCTTCCATCATTTCATCGTAGCTGCCGGGTGTGCCCGGATAACCCGCCAGTAGTGTGTAGTCCATGCGTCTCCTGTTATGCGTTTATTTTTATTTTTAGTTTTACTTTTAACCCGGCTGCCAGCGCAAATCCAGCGTCATCGGGAAGCTGGGATTGGGCGCTTCGCGCAGCACGGTCATCGGCCCTGGCGTGTGTCCATAAGACCAGAACCGGGCAAAGCGACGGGCCTCGGCGGCGTTGGCGTTGACTGGCGAACCACTCTCGGCACGGCCACCCGGATGGCTGACATGATAGGTGCAACCGCCCACGGCGCGCCCGCTCCAGCTATCGACCAGATCAAAAGTCAGCGGCGCTTGCACTTTGATGGTCGGGTGCAGTGCTGACCACGGGCTCCAGGCGCGGAAGCGCACGCCGGCCACGTATTCTCCTGGCACGCCGGTCGGATGTAAGGGTAACATGCGGCCATTGCAGGCGACCACATGGCGTCCGTCCGTCAGGCCACGTACCAGCAATTGCATACGTTCGACCGACGAATCGACATAGCGTGCGGTGCCACCGGCACTCATTTCTTCGCCCAGCACATGCCATGGTTCGATTGCCTGACGCAGTTCGAGTTCAACGCCCTGATAGACCACGGTGCCAAAGCGCGGGAAGCGGAATTCAATAAAGGGGTCAAACCAGTGATCTTCAAAAGCGTAACCAGACTCGCGCAGGTCGCGCGCAACATCGCGGATATCCTGCGCCACCATATGCGGCAACATCCAGCGGTCGTGCAGTGCCGTGCCCCAATGCACCAGCTTGGCCTGGTAGGGTTGGCGCCAGAAGCGCGCAACAAGCGCCCGCAGCAACAGCATTTGCAGCAGGCTCATGCGTTCATGCGGTGGCATTTCGAAGGCGCGGAATTCGACCAGGCCAAGACGGCCAGTTGGCCCATCAGGCGAATACAGTTTGTCGATAGAAAATTCGGCACGGTGGGTATTACCTGTCAGGTCTACCAGCAAGTTGCGCAACAGGCGATCGACCATCCACGGCTTATCGCCCGGATGCAGCGTGGGCAATAACTGGTCCATCTGCTGGAAGGCAATCGCCAGTTCGTACAGATTATCGTCGCGCGCTTCGTCAACCCGTGGTGCCTGGCTGGTAGGGCCGATGAAGGTGCCTGAGAACAGGTAGGACAGCGATGGATGGTTTTGCCAGTAGGTGATCAGGCTCTTCAACAAATCGGGGCGTCGCAGCAAAGGGCTGTCTTCGGCAGTGGCTCCGCCCAGTGTCGCATGGTTGCCGCCACCCGTGCCGGTATGGCGGCCATCGACCATGAATTTTTCTGTGCCTAGCCGACACAGGCGCGCCTCTTCATACAAGGTGGACATGTTGTAGACCAGCTCTTTCCAACTGGCTGCCGGATGGATATTGACCTCGATCACGCCAGGGTCTGGCGTTACGCTCAGCAACTTGATGCGCGGGTCGCGCGGCGGTGGATAGCCTTCTATCCACAGCTTCATCTTCAGCAGCGCGGCGGTACTTTCGACTGCCGCTACCAGCGCCAGATAATCCTCGACCCGGGTCAGTGGTGGCATGAACACGTGCAAGCGGCCAACGCGCACCTGCACGCACAGCGCAGTATGGATCACGTCACGCGGTGCCAGTTTGGACGCGGCACCAGCTTGCTGATCGGTCTTGGTTTGCTGAGCAGCCTGACCGCCCTGCACGCCTTTAGCTGGCTGACCAGTCTTGGCTTGCTGATCCGCCTTAACTTGCTGGCTTGCCTTAATGTGCTGACCAGTCTTGGCAGCGGCGACGTTCAGTCCAGGCTGTTTGTCGTGCAGCGGCGGTGGCAATGCATCGCGCGGCGCGAAAGGATCACGATCGAAGACTGGTTCCTCGTCTTCCGGCATTACCCACGGCAGCGCATTCAGCGGCAGGCGCAAGCCCATGGGCGAATCGCCATCCAGCAGATATAAATGTTCGCGCTTGAGCGGCCAGCGCGAGGTGCGCCATAGGGTACCGATGGCAAGCGACTGGTCGGTTGGTTCCGGCTTGAGCGGCAGTACATAGCCTACCACCGCGCCTAAACCCGTCTGCAACAGGCGCGCCAGGCGGCGTCTTTCATCGGGCTGTGCCAGGTCCACGTTCAGCGGATCAAGATTAGCTGGTAGCGTCTGTTCAAGCCGGGCTTGCTGCACTACATCTTCATACGCTGGCAGGTGGCTGCCGGCAGGCAGGCGCAGCGCACGTGCCAGTGCTGCGGCAAAGCGTTCGGCGTCTTGTGGGCCATAGCCATCGTTGACCTGTTCATCCGCGAACAGGCTGGCATCCAGCCACATCGGCTGGCCGTCGACACGCCAATAGATATTCAGCGCCCAGCGCGGCAGCGGCTCGCCCGGATACCACTTGCCCTGGCCATAGTGCAACATGCCGCCAGGTGCGAAATGGTTCTTCAGACGGTGCATCAATTCGCCTGCCAGGCGGCGTTTGTCGTCGCCGTGGGCCTCGGTGTTCCACTGGGCCCCATCCATGTCGTCGATCGACACAAAGGTTGGTTCGCCGCCCTGCGTAAGGCGTACGTCCTGATGTCGCAGGTCGGCATCGACTTGCTCACCCAATTGATCGATCCGTTGCCAGTCTGCGTCTGAATAAGGTTTGGTCACGCGCGGGTCTTCATGGATGCGGGTGATCGTCATTTCATGTTCAAACGTCACTTCGGCTTTGTCGGTGTAGCCAGTGACCGGCGCGGCTGACGATGGCAAGGCAGTACAGGCAAGCGGAATGTGGCCTTCACTGGCCAGCATGCCGGAGGTCGGGTCGAGGCCTATCCAGCCAGCGCCCGGCACATATACTTCGGCCCATGCGTGCAGGTCGGTGAAATCGACGGTGGTGCCGCTGGGGCCATCCAGTGCTTCCTGATCGGCCCGTAGCTGTATCAGGTAACCCGATACAAAACGAGCCGCCAGACCGACATCGCGCAAGATCTGCACCAGCAGCCAGCCGCTGTCACGGCAAGAGCCGGCGCGTAAGCCCAGTGTTTGTTCGGGCGTCTGCACGCCGGGTTCCATGCGCAACTGATACGCAATGTCAGCTTGCAGGCGCTGATTGATGGCGACCAGAAAATCGTTGGTGCCCATTGCTTCCTTGAGCAGGTCGCTACGCATCTGCTTCACCCATTCCTGACGCATTGCGCCGGGCGCCTCGGTCTGCAAATAGGGACCAAGTTCGGCCTTGAGCTGTGCCGGATACGCAAACGGGAAGGTCTCTGCATATTTCTCGACGAAGAAATCGAAGGGATTGATGACCGTCATGTCGGCCACCAGATCGACCGTAAATTCCAGCCGGTCAGCCTTTTCGGGAAACACAAAGCGACCGATATAGTTGCCATACGGGTCTTGCTGCCAGTTGATGAAGTGCTGTTCTGGCGTCACTGTCAGTGAATAGGACAGGATGGGGGTGCGGGCATGTGGCGCAGGACGCAGGCGCACTTCATGCGGTGATAACGCAACCAGTCGATCATAACGGTAGCTGGTTTTGTGATGTAGCGCGACTCGGATTGCCATGCGGAGACCTTTGGTTGAGTGAGGGGGCGACCCTGTCAATCTAGCAGGATCTATGCCACTGGCGCAAGAAAATCCAGCACTGCCAGCACAGTGTGATGCACTCTGCCCGCCCCGCTCCCCCTATACTGGTGCAGCACGCACCGACATCGCCCATAAGGGTTCATGACAAGGGTGTGACCGTGACATTGACCTGTAGTTCGTGGGCGCCGCCGCCCAGCACCACACCGCGCATCGGGGTGACATCGCTGAAATCGCGTCCCCAGCCCAGGGTCAAGTGTTCGCTCTGCACCAGGCAACTGTTGGTCGGGTCGAAATCGACCCAGCCCAGCTCCGGGCAAAATACCGAAACCCAGGCGTGCGAGGCATCAGCCCCTACCAGCCTTGGTTGCCCTTCCGGTGGATGGGTCTGGATATAGCCGCTGACATAGCGTGCCGGCAGGCCCAAACTACGCAGGCCGCCTATCATCAGTTGAGCGAAGTCCTGGCACACGCCGCGCCGGCCCGCCAGCACTTGTTCGAGCGGCGTCGCGATGTCGGTGGCGTTGCTGTCAAATTCGAAATCATCAAAGATGCGCCGGGTCAGATCCAGCGCAGCATCCAGTATCGGTCGGCCAGGGGAGAAGCTGATCCGCGCATACAACTCCACTGCGGTATTCCAGCGCACATGGGGGGATTCAAACAAATAGCTACAGGCTTCAAGTATGGCTGGCTGGCGCGACTGTTGCACCATGTCGCGTACCACTTCCCAGCGCGGTGAGACGGCAATCTGTTCGATTCCGGGACGGCCTGCCAGCGCAATGGTGGACTCGGCCAGAACACGCAACACCTTGTGCGGCGTGGTCACGGTAAGGCGGCGAATGGCGTTGCCGAAGAAATCAACCCCGTCGACGGCTTCGTCGGCACCCGGATCGACCAGTAAATTGTGCGATTCGGTCTGCTGCACGGCAAAACAGCGCGGTGCCATGTGCAGCAACTGCTGCGACAGTGTCACCAGGCTCTGGTAAGTGTAGCGGGTTTCATGCGCCACGCTGTAGCGCAACACGGGCGCAGTGCGGGCCACGGTTGAATTCATGGCAAATTAAGTAAGAAGCAAAAACCGTACTGTAGCATGCCTGGTCGCGTGCATCCGTCGCAAGTTCAATTGAAGGGGATGGGATTTCTGCTGCTTCATTGGCTAATTCTTAAGCTTTAGCGTAGCTTCCCTTGTTGTCCGCAATGTAGGTATTCAGCAGATCAAGCAAGCCCTTACTTGCCTTGCGCGTGATGAAGTTGAAGGTTTCATTGCTGCCATCGATATGATGAATATCCGCCAGCGCCAGGCCACCTTCAATGTTTTTGCTATAGATGCCACTCAGGTACTGGTTGCTGACATCACCTTCGCCGAAGGCGTCGACCTTGTGGTATTTCATCAGCGTATTGACGATGTACTCTTGCGCGTCTGGCTGATCCTTGGGAACAAGCTCATCAACGCATTTTATCGTACAGCGGGGATGGTAACGCGCTTTGGCGTCGATGTCTGCTGTTGAGCCACGGGTCACGACTATCGTTTTTCCAGCCACGGTTTCGTAGTCGTCAAACGCTGCCTTGTCGGCGCTGCGCACCAATAATGATCTTTGTACCTGAAAATAGGCGTCACTCCAGCAGCCACCTGGCCCAACATGGCGATTATCCCGTTGCTGCACGCCGGCTGCGGCGATATCGCATCGGTTCTCGTCAGGCATGGTCCAGATGCCGTCGAAGTCATGTTCTATCAAGACGATGTCCAAGCCCAGACTGAGGGCGAATTTTTCCAGAAAGATGACATCCAGACCGGTAAGTTTACCGTCTTTGTCCTTGTAGCAGACTGGCGCAAATCCGCCGTATGTGCAGACCGTCAATTTACCGGGGGTCAGGGTTGTGATGGCTGTGAAGGTTGTGGGCGTCGTTGCGTCTGTCATGATCTTGTTACTTTCTTTGTGGTGATAGTAAAGCTTGTCTGCTACACAAACCATCATAGGTCTTAATGAGAGGCGCAGCTACTCTGATTTAGCGCCTGCCTCGTCAGACTGATCCAGACTTTCAACTTTCAACAAATCTGCCGTCGTCAGGATACCTATCTTGACGATGTTGTAGCCATTCAGGGTTTCACAACGCAATGAACCTTCTGTGCAAAAACGGATGTCGCCGAGGTAATTTTGATTTGGGTAGTAGAAGAACATCATGTCACCGGCACGCTCTATATTCAGGGCGCGGTCCAGCACTTCTTCCGGAAATTTGTTTTGCGTTACCTTGAGCAACCATTCACGGAATCTTGGGATAGCGGCGGTGGCGATTTCCTTGGTACGTTTATTGTGTGGGCCGTGGAAACCCAAGCGTGTTTTCTCCAAATGCTTGCTGGCAAGCATTTGCCTTTCTGCACCAGCCATAAAGATAAGCGCACAGGCAGACATGCAACTGCCGTTGACTGCGGTATTCATCTTGCCTTCTGTAATCAGATCGGCGATAGCATAGGCAGCACGCATATCGCCACCGGGGCTTTCTGTCATGACGACTGTTTTGACGGGGCCTTCTTCCAGTTTCTTGCGGAATAGCTGGCTGTCTTCAGGCACGACTTTGCCGAACAATATCAGTGTCTGGTTGGACCGCAACATGGTCATGGCAGTCGCGTTGCCAGAAAAAAGGATGGCGCACAGAGTGAAAAAGACAAAAAGCTGTTTTAATTTGGATTGCATGGCGATAAGGCGTCGTTTAAATAAAATGATGATTCATGTTGCCAATTCCTGACGAACGGGTACCAGTCTTAAAAAAACAAGTCGAAGCAGATACCTGTCCTTTTGGCATTGCACGCATTAAACACCAGACATTCATAATTTGACAATGTTTTTATATATTATCTACCGCACAGACATACGATGACATTTGGGCGAGAATGTGCGGCACTGATGTTGGTCTTCATCTCTCATCCACAAGGATATATTCATGCTGACGCTATCTACCTCACTTACCTGGCAGCAAATGCTGCTTGCTTATGGCAGTGCACTGCTCACCCTGCTGGCGCTGGATGCAATATGGCTGGGAGTGTTGATGGGATCGACTTACCGCTCATACCTGGGTGAGATGATGCTGACACAACCCCGGTTGATACCGGCTGCGCTGTTCTATTTATTGTATAGCACAGGCATGCTGGTGTTTGGCATTGTGCCTGCCCTGCGTACGCAAAGCTGGCAGCAAGCGGTAATGTTATGTGCTTTGCTGGGTTTGGTGGCGTATGGCACTTATGACCTCAGCAACCTGGCAACATTAAAAGCCTGGCCAGTGACGCTGACGGTGATTGATATCTGCTGGGGTGCGCTGGTGTCAGGTATCGCTGGTACGGTGGGGTATGTTGTGGCGAGCCGGATTTAAGCTGGTATCAATACGCTGGCATTAATTACATGCCATGCTATATGTTGCCAAACACGGCGAGTCGGCACGGATACTGGAGAGTGCAGATGTCAATCGTATCGGGATGATGAATTGAAATGTATGCCAGCACAGCGCAGTTTTTTAACGAACTTCCATACTTTGCCTTTAGTCTATTTTTCAGCAAACAGAGACAATGTTAAAATCGTAAAAGCAAGAAAAATACCAACATTTACCTAGCCAATTTATGTCCAATACGCAGTTCGCATTTATCCAACGGGAACAAGTACCAAATCGTGAATCCTTGCAATCAGCAATAGATCAACTTGGTTTTGATCTACAACTTGATTCTGATTTCACAGCATTTGAAGACTCTGGCTTTTCGCCCTGCACACTCAATGGCAAAGATGGGACGGGATTTGAAATATCATATGACGCAGTTACCAGTTTGAGCGACGATGAAGAAATTTTCCTTGAATTGGCAAACGGCAGAGATTATTGCATTAGCTTGGTTTGGCACAGCAGCACAGAAGATTTGGCTTGCGTCATGATAGTGTGCTGTGCCTTAGCAAAATATTTTGACGCGCTTATTTCCTACGAGGCAGATGTTCCGACTGAGTTCGATGATTTACTACAAGCCACAACTGACATTGTAAAAGAGCTTGTTAGCGAGCAAATAAACCCAGATATACAAGCTACGCATCAGGTTTTTTCGAACCATGTTTACGATGTTACAGAACATGATGTTAACGCATTGTTAGCAAGTCCAAATTATTATGACCTGAGCCGACATCGGCTGGCACTTATGGAACTTTGGGCAAATGGCGCACTTACTGTAAAACAGCGCAACGATTTAGAGAAAGTTGAAACCGCATTGCATAAATTAAAGCTTGGCTGATTTTTACGCGGGCTACAACACCACAACAGCATCCGGCAATTCATTCAGATTATCACCATTCGCCGGAAAGTGTTTTGTCAGGTGCTGGCTGATGGCCTGTATACCTCGGATGACGCCTTGTTCATACTGCTCCAGTTTGAAGGCGTTTTCCATCATGCGACAAATTTGTTCCCATTCTTCGTCTGATGCCCTGGCATGAATGCCGCGATCAGCCACGATTTCTACGTCGCGGTCAGCAAGCAGCAGGTAAATTAGTACGCCATTATTGTGTGCCGTATCCCAGATGTGTAATTGCGAAAACACGTCGATAGCGCGTGCACGGGCTGTCTGACCACGGATCAACGGACCACATTCCAGCGCCGCCTCTACCACGAAGCGGATTTCACCCAGGTGGCTGGATTCGCTGGCCTTAATGGCTTGCTCGATGGCTTGCAGACTCAATGGCGGAAAGACCCGCCTGAGCTCGTTGTGTGTCGTGAGCAGGTGTTTTGTGATGCGCCTGATGTTGAAGTTAGTCATGGTCACCACCGTCCCGATGCACCGCCGCCGCCAAAACCACCGCCACCACCGCTAAAGCCACCACCGCCGCCACTAAATCCACCGCCACCTCTGCCACTACCGCCATAGTAGGCACCAATACCGCGCGCGCCCAGGCTGCCGCTTAACAGCGTAAAGAATAATGCCAGTACACCCGCGATCACAGCGATGGGTATGGCGCCTGCTACCAGCCAGGCAATGCCCCCAACAACACCGCCGGTGACGATGGCGCCGGGTAAGCGGCCAAACAGGGCACGCAATACACCACCCACCACCAGGGCCATGATAAATAATACCGGTGCATATTGCTGGAAGCTATCGGCGTCATTGGCTTGACGTGATGCTTTTGCAGGCAAGGGTTCGCCATCAAGCACACGTATCATTTGATCGACACCAGCCTGTATGCCGGCATTGAAATCGCCTTGTTTTAAATAAGGGGTGATGGTGTCGCTGATGATGCGTTTGCTGGTGGCGTCGTTGAGTGCCCCTTCCAGGCCATAGCCTACTTCTATACGCAGGCTGCGGTTATTTTTGGCGATCAGCAGAATGGCACCATCGTCGACTTTTTTCCGCCCCAGCTTCCATTGTTCGGCCACGCGCAGGGCGTACTGCTCTATGGTTTCCGGCGCTGTGGTAGGTATGATGAGGACGGCAATCTGACTGCCTTTCGTATTTTCAAAATCGCGCAGTTTTTGTTCCAGCGTGGCTTTTTGTTCTGTCGTCAGGGTTGCGGTTTGGTCGGTCACGCGGTTCTGCATGGGTGGGACGGCAACTTGGGCACAGGCAGCACCTGCCCATCCCAGTATGCCGCTCAACAACAGTATTTTTGCGTGTCGAGAGATGTTCATTGCGCGCCGCCGGGTTTGGCTGCGGGTGTGCCAAAATCCACAGCAGGTGGTTTGGCCAGTTCTTTTTCATTCTCAACAGCGAAGTTGGGTTTGACCTTGTAGCCAAACATCATGGCTGTCAGATTGGATGGGAAGGAACGGACCAGTACATTGTATTCCTGCACGGATTTGATATAGCGGTTGCGGGCGACGGTGATGCGATTTTCTGTGCCTTCCAGTTGTGCCTGCAAATCACGGAAATTGGCATCCGATTTCAGTTGCGGATAATTTTCTGTGACGACCAGCAGGCGCGACAAGGCACCGGACAGTTCACCCTGGGCGGACTGGAATTTTGCAAAGGCTTCAGGATTGTTCAACAGTTCTGGCGTAGCCTGCACGCTGCCGACTTTGGCCCGGGCATTGGTAACGCCAAGCAAGATGTCTTTTTCTTGCGCGGCAAAACCTTTGACGGTGTTGACCAGGTTGGGCACCAGATCGGCACGACGCTGGTATTGATTCAGGACTTCCGACCAGCTTGATTTGACCTGCTCATCCCCGCTTTGGAAACTGTTATATCCACAGCCGGAGAGGTTAAGTATGAGTATTGCTGACAACAGCAGCCAAAACTTGCGCATGGGGAATTCTCCTGATTGGATAGATTTGACTGAAATCGGTACTGATTCCTGCGATGGTGACAATATTGCATTATTTTTACTTTGCCATACCTACCCGAGAATCACTGTGCGGTAACGCACTCTATAGAGCGACCGAATTCATTATTTGCCGCAAGGACATCTAAATCCAGTTTACCTGCTTGTGATTTGATAATGCGCAAAAAGGCTACATCCAGTTTTTGACAGCCGTAGTTTGCCTGGGTGTCGTCAACTTGTGCTATCGCCATCATTTACATATTGTCAGCTGTTTGTAAATCCATCTATACTCATTTCCACCATCCCTTTACCGATAGGAAACCGCTGATGATTACCCGTCGCAGATTTACCTTGTCGCTTTCGGCACTTGCCCTGTCACCGCTTAGCTCTTATGTCCATGCTGCGGTCAGGAAAATACCAGCCATCTTGCGCCCACCTGTGGCAAGGGAAGAAGCGGTGACTGACACCTTGTGGGGCAAATCTGTTGTGGACCCCTATCGCTGGATGGAACAGAAGCCCGATACCGACGAGTTTGTCAGCTACCTGAAAGCACAGGGTGCCTATGCAAGGCAGATGCTGGATCGCCTGCCCGGTCGGCGTGCAGTGGAAGCATCGGTAACGCGTTTCACTGCCGCCGTGACGGATGTGGCAATACGCCAGATCAGCAGCACTTACATCATCTTTGCTCGTCGTATACCCGGGCAACAGACTTACAAAATTTATGCGCGCCCCCATACCGGTGGTGCCGACATCTTGCTGATTGACCCCGAAGCTGGTGCCCAGGGTGGTGCTCCGCGCCGGGTGACCGGTTTGCTGATGTCGCCAGACAGCAAACATCTGGCTTACACCATCGATAAAGGCGGCGACGAGATACGTGAATTGCGCGTACTGACACTGGATGGTGGCAAGGACGTGCTGATCACACAGCAGAATGGTTTGCCGGCCAGTTGGCTGCCCGATTCCAGCGGATTTTTTTATTCGCGTCTGCGTGATGGCGCGGTCAAGGGCAAGGTCGATTATTCGTTCGACACCGCGAGCTGGCTGCACAGGATGAACACCGATGCAACGCAAGACACAATGGCACTACGCTGGTCAGATGGCCCGGCCATGGGCCAGACCGAACGCGAAATGCCAATGATACTCACAAGTACGGTCAGTGACTGGGCACTGGGTGCCATCTACAGCAACGGTGAATGGCCAGCTTACGGGATGGTGGCACGCACGAGTGAGCTGGCACAGGGCAAACCCAGCTGGATAGCCGTATTTGGCAAAGATGATATTGCCGTGCATGCAGTGACCGTAGGTGACGATGTGTATGTGCTGGCCAAGGGCAAGGCTGAACGGGGTGAAGTTTTCAAGGTCAGCATTCGTGACCCGGACAAGGCAAAACGTGAAGTAGTGGTAGCGCAAGGCGAATATGTGATTGACAGCCTGAGCCTCGCCAAAGATGGTTTGTATATTCATGAACTGCGTGGTCAGGTAGGTGCGCTGCGTCGCTACAGTTTTGCCACCGGCAAGGTGGAAGACGTTGCATTGCCTTTGAGCGGTGCCGTGTGGGATGTCAATTGCAATGCCAGGCTGGAAGGTGCATGGTTTGGCATGGATGGCCTGACATGGTTTGCCCGCATCATGAGTACGGGTGCCGACCTGAAGGCAAAAGATATTGGCCTTACCCCGAAAGCACCGTTTGATACGTCGCCCTTTTTAACTACACGTCTGGAAATCAAGGCGCGCGACGGTGTCAAAGTACCGATAGAAATCCTGCATAAAAACAATACCAAACTCAACGGCAAGAACCCTGTTCTGATCGAAGCCTATGGCTCCTATGGCATCATCCTCGACCCGGGCTTTCAGGGTTCCAAACTGGCTTTTCTGGATCAGGGTGGCGTGATTGTGTATGCCCATGTACGCGGCGGCGGCGAAAAAGGCGAGAGCTGGCATTTGGCCGGACAAAAAGCCAACAAACCCAATACCTGGCGTGACGCAATAGACGTGGCCGAAGCCCTGATTAAAGATGGCTGGACTTCACGCGGCAAAATTGCACTGTGGGGTACATCCGCCGGTGGCATCATGGTGGGCCGCGCCATTACCGAGCGCCCCGATTTATTTGCCGTCGCCATTGGTGAGGTGGGTGCCTTCAATACCTTGCGCTTTGAACTGACATCAAATGGCCCAGGTAACGATGAAGAATTTGGTACGGTAAAAAAAGAGGACGAGTTCCATGGCCTGATGGAAATGGACGCCTATCACCATGTGTTGCCAAATGTCAGCTACCCGGCCACGCTGTTGATGACTGGTGCCAATGATATACGGGTAGAGCCCTGGCAAGTCGCCAAGATGGCTGCACGTATGCAAAAAAACTATGATCCTGAACGCCCGGTATTAATGCGTGTTGATTTTGATTCTGGCCACTACTCCACAACCAGAAAAAATGGCATCACCAAGAATGTCGATGTCTTCACATTCATTTTCGCCCATACCCGTAAATAAGCGCCTTGGCCGAGGTAGAAGGCTTACCGGGAGTTAAGGTCTGGCGTCAGATCTCAATCGTGTAATGCCGGCTTCTTTGTGGTGGCAATGCTGTGTCCGAATCATGCTCATCCTGTGATGCGCCACGATCTTTGACGAACAACTTTTTGATGAGATGGGACATGCGGTTTTTCTGGAAATCATCATAGGTCGCCAACACTTGTTGCAAGCCCGACGCCTGGGCTTGCAACTCTTGTTCAACCGCAGGCGAAATCCAGTCTATGCGCCAGTCTATACGCATGCCATTCTCCAGCGGCAGGCTGGCCAGCATGATCTCATCATTCAGGATTTCACTGGCCAGCGCCGGTGCAAAATCACTGGCATAGAATTTTCTTAAGGTGCCAAGGCCAAAGTCCACCAGGTATTTTTCGCTGATGATGCAGACGGCATGTCCTTCCCTTTGCCTGTCATGCGCAAAGCCTTTGTAGCCTATGTAAAAAATACCATTATTTTGCCGGATTTCGGCATAACAGCCCTGCACTCTGGCAACGTAGCCTTTTTCTTGAAGTATGTGTGCCAGCATGGCGGACATGGCGAAGCAACAGCTACCGTAGCGATCAAAAAACTCCAAAAATTGAAAATCATCGGCAATCTGCCTCAATTCATGAGCCAGTTTGCTGTCGGTGACTACGTCTAAGAATGCGGTGTTCATTGGAAATGGGACGAATGGCAAAAGGCACATGTGTGCCTATCCATCGGTGGAAATATTTACTTATGGCAATAATAGTAAACTTATAATGAAAAAGGCGTGATAAATAGTAAATACTTGTAAGCATTTGTTTCATTTATCATACTTTGTATCAATTGATGACCCAGGCTTGGCGCGAAGCCGGTCCATTACCGCCCAGGACGTGGCAAGAAATAGTTTTTGCCCATACCCAGGCTGATCCAGCCATTGGAATAGTCATAGGCTCCCATGGGGTGACCAAAGTAATAGCCCTGTATGGTCTGGCAACCCAATTCACTTAGTATGCGTGCCTGTTCAGCTGTTTCTATGCCTTCGGCGGTGACATCCAGATCCAGGCTTTTTGCCATTTGCATGATGGCGGCCACCATACCTAGATCGCGTTCTGCGCCGGGTAAGGCAATCACGAATGAGCGGTCGATCTTGATACGCGACACGGGCAGGTGCTTGAGCAGGGCGATGGAAGAATAGCCTGCACCAAAATCGTCAATTGCCACCCGGACACCCATTTCACGCAAACTGTTGACCACCTTGCGACTTAGATGAAAGTCTTGCAGCATGGCTTCAGTAATTTCAATTTCCAGTAAATGAGGTGGTAATTGATAGGCATCCAGGGCATCCTGAATTTGCCTGCTAAATTGCTCATTCTTGAACTGACCGGCAGAGACATTGACGGCCATGAATAACTGCCCCTGCCCTACTTCATTCCAGCAATTCAACTGTTTCAAGGCCTCTGCCACTACCCAGTTGCCTATGCTGTCAATAAGACCAAGCTCTTCGGCGATATGCACAAATTGCCCTGGTTCCAGCAAACCAGAATCAGGATGGTTCCAGCGTAGCAAGGCCTCAAAACCGATCAGGCGAAAATCAGTCAGATCAATGATGGGTTGATAGAACAGTTCAAATTCATTTCTTTCAACGGCACCATACAGATGTTGTTCAATGTTCAGGCGAGTGCCTGACTTGTCGCTGAGGTTGCTGGAATAGGCGCAGATCTTGCCTTTGCCGCAACGCTTGGCTTCATACATGGCGCTATCGGCAGCGCTCAGAATTTCATGGCTGGTAGTGCCATCTCCGGGGAACTTGGCAACGCCTATGCTGGCACCAATTACAAAGTGGTGATCTTCGATCACCACCGGTTCGGTGAAAGATTTGAGGATTTTTTCAGCGACGAGCAAGCCCTCCGAAGGATGATGAAGATTGGACACAATGACGACAAATTCATCCCCGCCCAGTCGTATCGCTTCATCGTGACGGCGTATCTGCCGCACGATGCGCATGGCGGCTTCCTGAATCACGCGGTCACCGACATGGTGGCCCATGGTGTCATTGATGGATTTGAATTCATCCAGGTCAACAAAGATGACGGCGAAATGATTCTCTGCATTCAGGGTCTGCTGGATTTCGGTCTCCAGTCGCTGATCCAGCAGGTAGCGGTTGCCCAGGCCAGTCAGGGGGTCATGGTAAGCGAGGTGCGCCAGCTGACGTTGTGCTTCGCGAATGAAACTGATGTCTGAAATGGCATGCACATATTGCTTTGCCTTGCCGCTTTCATCACGTACCACGCAGATATGCTGTAGTGCCGGGAACAAACGGCCATCCTTGCATTTACAGGCAACTTCGCCCGACCAGTAGGCTTCTGGCATGACGGCAATATCCTGGTAGGTAGGGTCATTATCGCGCCGTGCCAGCAAAATTTCATTGGGATAGAAACCCAGTATTTCTTCCTGAGGATAGCCGGTCAATCGTGTCAGTGCCGGGTTGACGGAACAGACCTTGCCGTCCTCATCGAGTATCATGATGCCTTCAGCCGTGGTACTGAAAACGACGCTTGCCTGGCGCAGATTTTCTTCTGCCAGTTTGCGCACGGTGATGTCGCGCAGGGCACCGATCACGGTTTGTTTTCTGGCATGCCCTACATGCAGTTTGCCGACCATTTCCAGCCAGGCATAATCACCGCTGCTGCGCAGCGCACGGAAGCTGCAGTTGAATACATCTGACCTGGTCAGTGCCTGCTGCACGTTGGACCGGTCATCCGGATGTATGCGTTCCAGCATGGTCAGCAGATTGGCCTGGAAGGGACTGAGGGCGCTATCCCACATGCGGTAAAAACGTTCGTCACCTTTGACTGTGTCCAGTTGCTCTTCCCATTCCCAGATACCGAGATCGGCGGCTTCCAAAGCTATGGCCAGGCGCTCTTCGGATTTTTCCAGCGCGACTTCGGCGTCATGGCGCGAGCGTGCCACCTGTATGACCGCCGCCAGTTCCTTGGCACCAAACGGTTTCATGACATAACCAAAGGGCTTGCTGGCAATGGCACGTTGGACGGTTTTGTCATCTGCGTAGGCGGTAAGAAAGATGACGGGCAATTTCCAGCGCTGATAAATTGCCTGGCAGGCATCGATACCATCTTCTGCGCCATCAAGGTGGATGTCCATCAGAATCAGGCTAGGTTCAAGCTGAGAAACGGCAGTCAGTGCCTGGGTAAAATTGCTGCGTATGCCGCATACGCGATGGCCCAGTTCCACCAGAGTCTGTTGCAGATCCAGTGCCACTACGGGTTCATCTTCCACAATCAGTATGTGTTCGGCATGCATCAGGCAAACCCTTTCCGTTTAGGACTGAGTGCTATCGTAAAACAGGAACCGGTGGCCGTCGAAGTTGTCGTCAGCTCGCCATGAAGTTGCGCGACAAACATGGGGATCAATTGGGTTCCCAGGCCTTTTGCGGCATCCCAGTCAAATTCCGATGATAGTCCGCAGCCATTGTCAGCGACCTGCAAATGCAGTTTGTCGTCAGAAATTTCTTGCAGGCTAATATGAATACGGGCTTGTTGCGGGCCATGTCCAGTCAACCAGGCTGGAGGAAAAGCATGCTTGATGGCATTCAATATCAGTTCATTGATGACCAGACCCAGCGGAATCATGCGGTGCGCACTCATGAAGACTGGCTTGCCCGGCTCTGAATATTCTATTTTGATGCCCAGCTTGACTGTATCGTGACTAGCTACTGTCAGGGAAATCAGGCGATTGATAAATTCAGATAATTCAATTTCTGACATCATTTCCGAGTCGTACAGCAATTGATGCACCAAGGCCATGGCCCTGATCCGGCCCTGACTTTCACTGAGAACCCGGGCGACCTCTTCAGACGCTTGTCTGGCCTGAAGGCTCAGCAGGCTGGAAACAATCTGCAAATTGTTTTTGACGCGGTGATGCACTTCGTGCAGCAGGGCGGTTTTTTCTTCCAATGCCTGTTCCAGTGCTTCCCACTGTCTTTTTTTGGCACCAATGTCATGTGCCAGCTTGCATGCACCGATGACTTTTCCATTGCGGTCGCGCAAGGGGGAAATCGTGATCGATACATCTACCAGATGTCCGTCTTTGTGTATGCGTACCGTATCGAAAGGTGGAATGCGTTCGCCATTGGAGATACGCCGTAATAAATGCTGTTCTTCACTGAGCAGTGGCGCAGGAAACAAGAAAGTAATCGGTTTGCCCAGTGCTTCCCCGGCGGTGTAACCAAGCAGGCGCTCGGCAGCCGGGTTCCAGCCGGTAATAATGCCTTCGAGTGATTTGGTAATGATGGCATCATCGGATGATTCTATAACCGAGCGATACCGGTCTTCTGACTGATGCAGGGCCGCTTCGCTGTCATGCCGTTTGCTGATGTCAATGCCAGACGGTATCAGGTGAGTGATCTTGCCGGTTTCATCGCGTAGCGGAGCCAGCATGAAATCCACCCACATGCGGCTGTCATTGATCATTCTGGCATGAATGTCATAACGTACAATTTCACCATTGCGACAACGACTGACTGCCTCTTTCAACTGCTCACGGGCCCCGGTGTCATGGCTCCACCAATACGAATCCCACAGCTTTTCACCTCGTACGTCTTCAATGGCAATACCGGCAGCTTCCAATGGGGCGCGATTGCATTCCAGCACGGTGCCGTCCAGATCCAGTACACCGACAAAGGCAAACAGATTATCCAGCACCTGCAACAGCCGCTGTTTGCTTTCTTCAGCGACCTGCGCCTCAAAAGAATCGATGGATGCATCCTGTATCAGTGCAAGAATGCCGCAAATATTGCCGCTGTCATCCCGTCTGGGATAGTAAGAGGCCAGACGGAACAATTTGCCGCCTTCTTTTCCCGGTGCATCGCCACGTATTTCCTGACGCACCAATGGAATGCCAGTTTCAAGCACGAAACGCAGTTTGGGTTCGACAATGTCGGCTACCTGCGGCAGATAATCACGGATGGGGTGGCCAAGCTGTTCTGTGACAGGGATACGATTCAGTTCTGCATGCCGTCGGTTGATGAAGAGCAAACGCAGATCAAGGTCGAGCACTGCCACACCTACCGGCAAGGTATCTGTCATGAGCAAAAACAATTGCTCCATTTCCCGACCTTGAAGACCATGCATGGCGCAGCCCTTAGTACGAAAACTTTATTCTAACTATAAACAATAGGACATTAAAATTTAAATAGTTTTTTTAACAATTTATGAATATCTGTTGTGCCTTTGGCGTGTATTGCCTGGCTGTCTGTTGTTTGTGCGACATAGATGTGCGATGCAGCATATGTCTGCATAGTCATCAAAACAAAGCCAGGCACTATGTCTGGCTTTGTCTGGCTTTGTCGGAACAAAAGGTTTAGGCATCAACACGCCAGGAAATCAGAACAAAAGCTTCCCTGGCAGTAACATTAGTCCATATTAATGCATTGTCCAGCTATTTTGCTGCGGCAACACATTCCTGACTAGAACTCATTTCCTCATAACGCGTGCTGGACTGCAAGGTGTGAACAATTCGACTCGTTGTCAATAGACCCGCTATTGACCGCCTTGTCCCCTTGCAGGGCGCATGTGCGCTGTTAAGCGCACATCGTACGCAGGCGTGCAGCATGCTGCACGAAACCCCTGCTTTACCCTTGCCAGCCCACGTTATGAGGCAAACGCATCTCACCCCTATTGATGAAATGAGTTCTATTATTGCGGCGTCTCTACCACCAACAAGGTCAGGCGTCTTACCAGAGGCAATACCAGCAGCAATGTCGGAAAAGCGAATATCCATGACAGCAACCAGGACCCCATCCATATTTCCATGAAGTGATCGACCATACCTACGCTGCGCAAGCTACTGATCAGCGAAACAATACAGGTCATCAGCACCGACAGAAAAAACGGCATGACGAAAGCTGCGTAGCGTGCGGGCAATTTGCGCATAGCTGTTGCGGAAGAAGTGTTTTTTTGAGATTTCATAAAAGTTCCATAAGCCGACCCAGCAGGCGCCTGCTCATCCAGGGATGAATGAACATCTGGCTCCGGACCAGTCCGGCGGCAGTTGGCGCGTTGCTTGACGTAAACGCTTACGGCAACTTGGGGAAGTGTGCACAGCCAGTGTAATTGGCGTTGATCCAAAAGTAAACTACCTCTTACCCTGTGCACGGTATAGTGCACATGTCCGGAAATGCAATCTGCGGTAAGATTTTGCCATGGACAATTCTGCACTCAAAAAAACTGGCATGAAGAAACATCTGGTCGTTGCCCTCGCCTATGATCAATTGTGTACCTTTGAATTTGGCTGCACGGTAGAGTTATTTGCATTGCATCGCCCCGAGCTGGATGTGGACTGGTATGACTTTGCCGTCTGCGCCATGGAAGCAGGCAAATTGCGGGCTGCGGGTGGCATCATTGTGGAAGTGCCACATGATTTGAGTATGCTGGATCGGGCCGATACCATCGTCATCCCCGGCTGGCGCGATGCCGACGAAATACCGCCACCAGCGATACTGGAAAAAATCCGTGCAGCCCATGCGCGTGGTGCCAGAATTTGCAGTATCTGTTCCGGCGTGTTTATCCTCGCAGCAGCCGGCATACTGGATGGCAAGACGGTAACAACTCACTGGCGCTATGCCGAAAAATTGCTGAAGCGCTATCCCGCCGTCCACGTGGAATCAAATGCCCTGTATGTAGACCAGGGACAGATACTGACGTCGGCAGGCTCCGCCGCCGGGCTGGACATGTTGCTGCACCTGGTACGCAAGGACTACGGTGCCAGGGTCGCCAACCTGGTGGCGCAAAGACTGGTGGTGCCGCCGCATCGTGAAGGCGGTCAGGCGCAGTTTGTACCGCGCCCCATGCCCAGCGACGAGCATGCACGCCTGGCAAAGCTGATGGACTGGATCAGATCCCACCCTGCCCTGCCGCACAACCTGACATCGATGGCAGAAAAAGCAGCGATGAGTACCCGCACGCTGCAACGTCAGTTCAAGGATTCCACCGGTATGACCCCGGGTGAATGGCTGACACGTGAACGCGTTGCCATCGCCAAAGAATTGCTGGAATCACCGCACACCAGCCTGACACAGGTGGCTGAACTGGCCGGATTTGGTTCTGAAGAATCGCTGCGCCGTCACTTCCGCCGCATCGTGGCCAACAGCCCGGGCAATTATCGCAAGCAGTTTGCCGATGTGCTGACCATAGTGCCGGTTTAAGGCTATCGCGCCATACAAGTGATGAATTATTCAAGAACATTCACACCGTGACTGCTCTTATCAAGAGAGCAAATTACGGGTACACTGCGCTCAGTAATTTAATCTGCATTTTTTCAGCCTTGATGCTGTCAGTCAGCCGTACATAATAATAATTTATCCCTATGCAACCATGCATGTAATCTCCCTCATTTCTGGCAAAGGCGGCGTAGGCAAAACGACCTTGACGACCAATCTGGCCATCGCGCTGGGGCAGCGTGGCAAACGTGTACTGGTGATTGATCTTGATCCACAAAACGCGGTACGCCTGCATCTGGCGATGGACCCGGGTGATGATGCTGGTCTGGTACGCGAGGGTATTTTTCCTGAAGTTATTTTCCATAGCCCCTTTGGTGTCGACTTTATTCCCTTCGGGCGAGTGACTGAAGAAGAGTTGCTGGAATTTGAATCTGCACTGGAAGCACGTCCCGAGTGGGTGGCGACAGCCATACAGGGCTTGCGGGTGGCCGCCTATGATTACATTCTGCTGGACACACCACCAGGTGCAACAGTCTATCTTCCACAGGCTTTGAAGGCGGCAGAGCGTGCATTGGTTGTGGTACTGGCCGATGCAGCCTCTTACAACAGCCTGAGCAAACTATTCAAGCTGCTGGCCGAATATGGCGTGCACGACACCTATCCGCATACATCAACAACCACACATATCTTGCTGAACCAGATGCAGGAAAACAGCGAGTTGGGACAACAGGTCAGAACGGCCCTGATGAACACTTACGGTGCCAAGATGGCCCCCATGGTGATACACAGGGATGCCACGGTGCCGGAGGCGTTGGCTTATGAACGATCAGTGCTGCAATATGAACCGGATGCACCGGCCAGCCGCGACATTCAGCATCTGGCAGACTGGCTCAGGACAACGGCATAAAGCTGCCTGGACGGATGTTGCCCAAGCAACGCATCTACTCAGTTAAACACCACCTGATAAGCATAGTTACCTGGCTCCAGCGCATCAAACACGATCGCTACGCGATAATCATCAATGCGTTTGATACTGGCCTTGGGCGTGCCTATCTTCAAACCCAGAACACTGGGTAACTGTCCTTTTTGCGGCAGCATCAAAATCAGGCTGGCATTTTCCAGAGGCTTGTCGCCGGTGATGGTCATATCAAATTCTATGCGCCTGCCTTTCACTGTGGACGACAGTTTCAGGCGATCGCGTTCATGCCACCAGTTGGCAACCTGGGTAGCCGATGCCAGCCAGATAGTATTCCTGTTGGCCGTGAGGTAGGCCAGATAGGCAGGAAATGCCTGGGCCAGCGTACTGTTTTCTTCAAAGTTCTGGCTATGGACACTGAGTATGCCCAGTGCGCCCATTTGCCTGCTGGTTTCGGCATCGGCAATCAGGGCCTGTTTCGTTTGCTCTACATCCAGTTGTTCCTTGCTTAAATTCAGGTCGTCGCGCTGGGTACGTGGCAACAACACCATGGCTTTGTCGTTACTTACTCCATCCAATTTGACAAACGCTGGCAAGCGCCCCTCTGTGCTGCCGGGGTCGGTCAGGTGATGCAGGAAGCCTGCCTTTTGCAGCATTAGCTGGGTGGTATCGTCATAGGCTTCCAGCGGTGCGCGGAATCCTGTCAAGGCTGCTGTATCATTGATGATGGATTTCATGTCGGCACGCATGGTGTTCAGGCGCTTTTCCTGCTGCCCGGCGCTTTGACCTTTAAAGCCTTCATGTACATCACCGTGATAACCGACATCATAATCACGTGCCAGTGTCTTCGTTTCTTCAGGAAATTGTCTGGCAACAGAAGTCAGCATATAAAAACTGCCACGATAACTGATGCTGCGTATCATCGCTGCAAAGCGCAGCGCATTCGGGAAACCTTGCTCGGTATCCATTTCTATGATTTGCGCAGCATATTTACCTTCTGGCCAGGCCGCACGCACCAGGGCAGGCCGCCTTTGCAGCCAGCTCAGAGTATCATCGACCAGACTGTAAATAGGATAGGGTTGGGCTTCCCATGCGGATTCGGCAAAGGCGAAGACGGCACTGCGGCCAGATTCTGCCGAGGGTTCGGCATACAAGACCGCAGCTTCATTCTTGCGTTCTGCATCCTGTACCCTGCCCCAGTCCATGATGCGGGCGGCACCCGCCTTGCCACTGAAGCGCAGCAAACTTTCCGAGGCGTTGCCCAGCCAAATGCGTTGCCCGGCAGCCTGGCTGTGAGTCAGTGGTGTTTCACCATCCAGTATCAGATAACGCGCCAGTGATGTTGGTGACACTGGTGATGTCGCGGATGCCAGGGATGCCGCAGATGCCACAGATGCCGCTGCTGCCGGCGCCCCCTGCGCAATTTCGCCTTTGGAAATAGCACCCAGACCTTCAAGAAATTGCCAGCCAGCCCATTCACCTTTTTCATTGCGTGTGCCGCTGGCCCAGGTCGCCAGTATTGCGCCGCCCTGTGTGCGATAAGCCTGTAAATCTACCCGTTCCTGCTCGCTGAGTGCAACTGCTGAAGGCAGTATCAGGACACCTTCGCTGATGTTGCGCAACTCTTGTGGATCAGTGATTTCCTTAAAACTGATCTGGCGCTGCTTGCCATACGCGCGCCAGGGTGCCAGCAAGCGGTCGTAATTGCCACCTATGGAAGAAAAATAGCTACGGGTATTTGGCGATACGTACAGGTACAGGCCTTTGGATACGGGCGTCGACGTATTCCCGCCAGGTGCACCAAAAGGTGTGTTCAAGCCGAATTGCGGCATTTGCCAGCCCAGTACCTGCATCGACGACAGGTAGGCAAATACCGACACGGCCATGACCAGCACAATCAGCCCGATCAGATAGGTGCCTATACGCCGGTAGGCTGGCCGGTTTTCAAAACCACTTGGATCTTCTGTTTGCATGTAAAATTAAAGCACCGTTACCATTACTTAAGATGAGCTTGTGGTCGTGGCATCAGCAGTAGCGTGTTTTTCTGGCGTATAACGCTTGAGAAAAATTGGCTGTATTTCACCATCACCGGATGCCGTCGGGTCTTTGCGTTTGGGACGGCGCTTGTCGCGCAACTTGAAAGCAACATAAGCCGCCACGCCGACCACCAGGGTGCCTATGGTGGTGATCAGTATCACCGTTGCCAGTATCGAAATCAGGTCCATGTCAGAGTTTGCCTTCCCGCTGTAACTTGCCCCAGGTCATTGCCGTTCCCCGCCATTCTTCTATGGTGGCAAAGACCTTGGAAATATCAATAATTGTAATGTAGAACAGCCGGAACACGACGGCATAGAATATCAGCGAGGGGTCTTCTTCTTCGACAATAATGCAATAGGTAGCGGCGACAATATCAAGAATAGTCAGTTGCAACCACCAGTAAAACAGGAAGATGACCACACCGTATTGCAGGCCTATATACACAAAGAAAACATTGCCCAGCACAGTGGAAAACGGCCACATGATACCTTCAAACAGCATGTACCATAAGATGAAGAAGTTCAGGCCAGCCCGGCGCGGACTCCATAGAGCTGAGCTATGCTTCCGGGTTGCCTGCAAAATACCACGGGTCCAGCGGTAACGCTGCTTGAGCAAATCCAGCAGGCCGCTGGGTGTCTCGACCCAGGCGATGGCGGTTGGCTCATAGGCGATGTGCCAGCCACGCATCAACAACTTCAGTGTCAGGTCACAGTCTTCGGCAAAGGTGTCATGGTCATAACCGCCGGCCTGTTGCAAGACAGTCTTGCGAAACATGCCCAGTGGCCCGGGTATGATATTGACTGCGCGCATGAAGCTTTGGGCCTTGCGGGCCATGGCCAGGCCTTCGACGTATTCCAGCGCCTGTACCTTGGTCCACAGATTTTCGCGATTCAATACCTTGACGTTGCCTGCTACCGCACCAACACGCGGATCATCAAAATGCCGTATGCAGGCACGCAGAGTATTGCGCGAGAGCTTGGTGTCACCATCCATGTTCAGAATATATTCACCGCGCGCTGCGGTCATGCCGCTATTGAGAGCATCCGCCTTGCCACCGTTTTTCTTGGTGATGACGCGGATGGACACCTGATGGTCTTCGCGTGCCACGGCCAGTGCTTTTTCATAGGTGTCATCACTGGACCCATCGTCAATCACCAGAATTTCATAATTTGGATAGTCGAGCAATAACAGTGAGCGCAGGGCCTGCTGTATGACCGGCCCTTCGTTATAAGCCGGCACCACCAGCGAAATCATGGGCAGCGATGCTTCATCATGCAAGGTGCTTTCTGGTTCCTGGCGACGCTTCATCAGGTATTCCAGATGTTCCATGAAGGAATACAGGATCAAGACGGCGTAACGTATCACCAGCAAAGCCAGGAAGAACAAGAGATAGGCTGAGACAGCGCTTAGAAACAGGTTTTCAAACAGAACGCTGAATCTGCCCAGGCCGAATTGCCGTATGCCGCTCAGGCTGAATATAAAAACCGCAGCAACGCCGCCTATGGACAGGGCAGCAATCAGGTAACGCCAGAATTGCCTCAGTCCCAAAGTTTCTCCAGATTCATCGAGAAAGATTTGGCACGATACCGGGCGTTGTCACGACGGCTGGCCATGGACCACAGGTTAACGCCGATTGCCAGGTTCTTGCCCAGCCAGCGCTTACCCCCTACGCCCAGGCTCCAATTACTGCCGGCTTCGCCATACAGACGGGTACCAACTTGCCCGCTGCCAAACAGACTCCAGTTTTCACTGCCCCAGTCAGCTGACAGACCTACATAGGCGGTGCCAAAACCGTCTGTCGGTGACCAGTAGCGGTTGGAATAAAAACGCACATCGCGTGTCTCTATTCCCGCAAACGGTTTGATACGGTGACCAAAGGGCCGCCAGGAGGGAATGAAATTGCTGCGCGTGGTCAGGATCACGTTGTTGTCGGAGATGCGGAAAACATCGACATGCTCGCTCAATTGTCCTACCTCAAAATTCAGATTGGCGTCGAACCCGATATGGGCTGCGGTCAGACCATCTTCCACAGCGCGGGCGTTGAAGGCAGATTTGCCCCAGTTGGTCCTGCCGACTTCCAGCAGAAAACGTCCATCGTCTATCTTCAGTTTCAGGTTGCCAAATACATCGGTTGCGGGCTTGGCCTGGGCATTCAGCTCCAGTCTTGGTTCCAGCGGCAGGTTCAGGTTCTGGTAACTGACACTGATATCTCTTTGCTGGACGGCGGTAGTCGGTAATTGATCGCGCAAACCGGCGGTGCCGATTTCAAACACATGGCGGCCCGTATCGTCACGCCAGCGTTGGCTGATCGTGGCTTCGCGACGTTTGGCATCGCCAGAATCCTGCCCAGCACCCACGGTGATGAGCGTGCGTGGATTAAGTTCACGCATGGCATAGCCAAGCCCTTCAAGGGCAGCGGCGTTTTGCGGATCTTCCGCCAATACGGTTTGATACAGGGGCAGTGCCTGGTCGTCACGCCCCTTCCAGCGATAGACATTGGCCAGACCGACCCGTGCTTCCTTGCGCTGCTTGCTATTCGACAGCAGTTTGTATTGCAATGCCGCCTGCTTGAAACGCCCGGACCATGCCAGGCTGTTTGCAACAATCAGGCGCAGGCCGGTATCGGTTTTTTCTCGCTCCAGCACTTCCAGCCCCTGGGTACCGGCGGCCTGGTAATTACCGCTGGCACTGAGTTCAACGATGCGTTGCTGTGCTGGACTCTGTGCTACATCCGGTGAGACAGGGTCCGCTGCAAACGCCAGCGTATTGCCACATAAGGCAACAAAAAAAAGCACTGCCGACAAGGGTGCCGAATGATTTGCTGACGCTGAGAACAATGGTGAAAGGATCATAAATTTTTTATTAATAGCCTGAACGGTAAACATTAACCCGTCTGCTTTTTATAGGATGCACGAGTAGCCCTTGGTGCCGGCTGTTTGCCGAATACCTGATTGGCTGCGCGGGGCTGGGGCATGTCTGGCTGAGTCACTACGTTCGACACCACCTCCGCCAGCAGTTCTGGCACTTGTCTGGCATTTGCGGACAAGACGGGGCTGGCTTCTGCAATGACGGTGCTGGCCAGTACCTTCGTTTCGGTCATGACGGGTTTGATGTCTGCCTGCACAGACTTTGCCATCTGTTGCGGTGCAGAGGATACCTTTTTAACAGGAACGGTGGCACTGTCTGCAACAGAGACATCAGGCACCTGAGATACTTTAGATATTTTGGGTATTTTGCTCACAGCAGGCAGTTCCGGCTTTGCCAGCTTTGCCGTCTTTGGTTCCGGCGCGGTATTGACCAGTTTTTCCTCAAGCACAGGCTCAGTGGAATAGTCAGGAAGATTTTTCTCCCGCGCTACACGCGCCAGTGCATTCAAGGCGGCTTCAATAGATGTCCTGTCGAGCAAAAATTCGGGATCGTAAAATGTGCCCTCCACCCGCCCACCTAAAATACGCTCTATGGTAAATGGCAAGGCAGATTCCGGACAGCCATTAAAAAACAGATAGCATGCGCGGCCATCGCTGGACAGCAAATCACCAGGACGGGAAATACTCACCCGGCCGAGTATGTCAGGGAAACTGGTACCTCGCACCAATTCGCCGATGACCAGTGCGCATGGAATATTCAAAGCTGCGCCACGTTCAACAATGGCGCTGGCTTCACGGGCAAAACGTGCTGGCAATAAATAGCCACGTGCGCCGGAAGGTATGACACTGGCCAGGGCAACTTCAAAATCAATCTCGACATTGCGGTCAAAACTTTGCCCCTTCAAGGATTCCAGCAAGAGCGGCAGTCGGCTTTCCGGGATATCCCGGTGTATCACCAGGTTGACGCCCAGACGCAGCAACAGGGCTTCATTCTGGTAGCGTAGCGACGCCTGTTTTTCACGAACGACTATATGCGCTTTCTTGCCGAGACTGGTGCGCAGGGTGTGCACGGTTTCTGCAATTTCACGCAGGCCGGTATCACGCTGAAAGCTTAGTATGACGGTCGCTGCATGTAAGCCACGGGTGGCATGCAACATTCCAACCATGCTGTTGACTTGCTGCCAGGTGCCGGGTAATTCGTTGGCAAGACCAGACAGGTCTTCATCCATGTAAAAGAATTTTGCGGGTCCGCTTGCGACGGATTCAATGATCTGGCTGATTACATTGTCATTCGCATCTTCATTGTTGCGTACACCGATCTGGTACATGCCGTTATCAAGTGTCAGCAAAGGGTATTGCCGGGCTGCGATAGTGCCTTCGGGTGATTGCCAATAATCAAAAACCAGTTCTTGTCCCTGACGCCCGCTGGTAATTTTGACGATGCCGGACAGTTGATCCATCATGGCTTGCAGGGTATCGGCACTGTTACTGTTCAGGCGGGAAAATATCAGCAAGGCAGTCACCCTGTGCTTGCTGAACCAGAGCCGCAAGACTTCAATTTGTTCCATCGCCAGCGAGATATCGTGCAGGCTGAATAATTCATCTGCCTGATCAAATATCAGATAACTGCCGTCTGGAATAGCAAAATGATCAAGTTCCCTGGCAAAGCGGTCTGCACCAAAGCGAAACATGTTTTTGGAAAAATTATCCTGGCGCAAAAATATCTGCAATTGACCACTATCGATTGCCTGCTGGGTATCGTAAATACCCAGCGCGTCTATGCGTTCGAGAAAGGCTTCCGGATGTGATGGCAAAATGATAGTGCAGTCCATGTCTCTGTTCCACGCATGTGCCAGACTGCTGGCCAGCAAAGGCACGCGTGAAGGCGGCATTTCTGCAATCAATGCATACAGGCCGCCAACCAGCATCTGATCTGTCAGGCTGGGAAGACCAGGAAGATTAAGCCTGGCGTTGGCAACGGTGGGGGTCTGATGCATAATGGCGAGCGCCTTTTGTTTAATTGACAAAGAATCCTGTTAAAAACATCTGAGAACACTTGTCAGCCTTATTACAGCCTTATTTATCAAGCCATTTTACCATGTGTAACATTACTGAAAATGTGATTGATTTGTTAATTATGTTTTCATTTTCACCATAGCATGTCTTCAACAAACTTCAATATGCAAAGAAAAGCTTCATCAACAACATGCCCTGGCAATCAGTATCTGCCGATGGAGCAAGGCTTTGGCACCCGCTATCTGTTGAAGCTATGTTCGCTGTTTTTTTTGCCGCTTTTTTTACTACTGAGCCTGCAATTGGCCTTATCGACGCTAGCCGCAGCACAATCCACCGGTGTCCTGTATGAACCCGAACCACCTGCGGACGCCAGTTATATACGCGTGATTTACCTCGGCCAGCAAGATCAGGTGGATGTACTTATCGACGGCAAACTACGCCAGGCGTCTTTGCAGGAATCCCAGTTCAGTCATTACATGGTGTTGCCTGCCGGCCCGCATGAGCTGGTATTGCAGTCACGTAGCGGTGGCAAGAAAGCCCTGACACTGAAGCTTGATGTCCGCGCAAAGCGCATACAGACGCTGGCTTTCATGAATCTGCAAGCGCAAGCAAGGTCCCTCAGCCCCATCATATTTGAAGACAAGAGCAACACCAACCGGCTCAAGTCCACCTTGACGGCTTACCATCTGGCACCAGAGTCTGGCGCGGTCAATATCAAAACGGCTGATGGCAAGACCAGCGTTTTTCACGATCTGGCTCCATCCACCAGCCACTCGCTGGCGGTGAATCCGGTCAGTGTGGAATTGCTGGTATGCCCATCGAATGTGCAACCAGCGGCGTCGCTTGATTGTGCGCCTTCAGGCAAGGGGCAGGCCAGGACTTCGCTGGCGATGGAACGCGGGGACAACTATAGTCTGCTGCTTTCAACAGAAGCGAATCCCGCCTTGCGCGCCGGTTCAGGCTTGCGTGCACGGGTTTCCAAAAACACACTGGAGCCGGGGTTTTCCAAATGAGATTAGCCCCTTATTTATCCATATCATTTATCTATATCATTTATCTACGTCACAAGTAAATTCATGACCACTGTCATTACCATATCAGGAGTATAAGCATGCTGCGCCCCAACCTACATCTGGCCGGCTGGCTGGCCACAAGCCTCATTGCGGTGGGCCTGAGTGCCACATCTGCATGTGCGCAGGAAGCCGCCGCGATTGAAGGCAAACATGACTGGCTGTTTTATCGCTATGAATGGACTACCAGTGCCGATCTGGCTGCAAGTAATACCTCATTGGACCTGATCAAAGGTTTCAATCAGGCCTTGAAAGACAATGGCATTACCCTGGTGATAGCCATGGTGCCGTTGAAGGCACGCATTTACCAGGCACACCTGCCGGATCAGAACAAGCTCAATCCTTACATGGCGGGCAATTACCAGAGAATGGCACAGGCATTGAGTACTGCAGGAGTCAAAGTCATTGACCTGAATACCAGCTTTTTGCAGAATGTAAAAAGCCAACCGGATAAAAACCTGTTTTTCCGCCTTGACAGTCACTGGTCTGCGCAAGGTGCCATGCTGGCGGCAGACACCGCCACCATCAGCATGGAAACTGATGCAACACTCAAAGCCACACTGCGCACTATTCCGACTGAAAAATTCTCGGTGCGCTGGACCCAGCAAGCCATCGCCACCGTATCACGCGACCTGGTCAATCAGCTACCGAAAAATGCGGGCACCTATGCACCAGAAATGGTGTACGACGTCGAGGTCAGCAAGGCCGCTGGTGGCAATAATCTGCTGGGTGATGCGTCTGTCCCTATGATCAGCCTGGTAGGTAGCAGCTATTCCAAACCCTGGACACGTTTTCCTGACTTATTGAAATATAGCCTGCAAAAAGATGTGCTGACGGTTGCGGTTGGTGCCGACCAGGGGTCGTGGGTAGGCATGGAATCTTATCTGCGCGATGATGCCTTTCGCAATAATCCACCGAAACTGCTGATATGGGAAATGCCGGAAAGGGATATGCGTGCACCACCTGCTTTCCCTTACCGCGAAGAACGCTATCGCAGCGACAATCTGGAATGGCTGCAACGTGTGTCGGCGCTGGTACAACAGCAGTGCCGCCCAACATCTGTCACTGCCAGCTTGCAAGGGGCCATTACAGGCGGTGAGTTGAACATACAACTCAGTCCCGCCAGTGATGGTCTTGATTATCTGCAAGCACAGGTGAGCAGCAAGACATCGCAAACACTGACCCTGGAAGCAATGAAAGGGGAAGTGGGCGGACGCAAATCAAGCCAGGCCGTCCCCGTTAATGGTGATGCCGCTGCACACAGCCTGGTATTTGCATTGCCCCGTGATGGCAAAACCTATACGGGTGTGAAGATAACCGCCAGTGAGCCAGGTGCGATATCGATCACTGGTTTGAAAATGTGTCGCGCAACAGCTGTGTCATTGAAGTAAGCAAAACACGTGCATTGATGAAAGGCATGCAAGTATTTCTATGCCGCTTCATTAATGATTGATAAAATTAATCTGAATAATCAGGACCAGGCCGCCTTTGCAAAGCGCGTGGACTTGTTTTACAAATCATCTGAACGGCTTGCAGTACGTTCCATTAACCATAGAAAGTATTCATGAATCGCCAGGACGATGGCAAAGCACCTGAACATAGCTGGCCCATTTTGCAGTCTATCGCTGCAAAACAGGCACATCGTCCTGCGCTGTTAACAGAAGCGGAACGGGAAGCGCGCTGGCAATGCCAGCCTGTCGCTGAGGTAGTTACAGCAGGGGCAGCAGGGGTAGCGCCATATGCCGGCTCGCTGCCTGGTGGCGCACCCAACCGCAAACAACAGATCGCCAGTCAGCTCCAGCATTTGACACCCTCCATCACAGGCATGAGCAATGCAAAGGGTTCATCCTCGGTTCAGGCATTGTTTCAGCGCCTGGCAACCGGTGAGAAAAATTTGTCCGCGCCATCCGGCGATACCGGATTTCTGGGACAGCTACTTAAAAAATGAAAATTATTGCAGTTGTTTCCATGAAGGGTGGCGTCGGTAAAACCAGCGTGACCGCCAATCTGGCTGCGGTTCTGGCGCAGGATGCCAGTACCGACGGCATCGCTGTTTTGAACCTGGATCCACAAAATAGCCTGCACCTGCATTTTGGGCTGGGTGTCGCATTGGAAGATGGGGTATGCCGACAGACAGTGCTGGGGCAAGACTGGTCAGATGTTGCCTATCCGACTGCCTATAACGTCATCAACCTGCCCTATGGCGATGTCAGCGAAGCAGAACGCAAGGCATTTGAAGTCTGCCTGACCAGCCAGCCCGACTGGATAGAACAACAGATCCGCCAGCTTGATCTGCCCGATGACGCTATCCTGCTGATTGATACACCACCCGGGCCATCGGTGTACCTGCGGCAAGCCGTTGCCTGCGCTGATCTGATTATCATGGTTGCGCTGGCTGACGCCAGTTCTTACGCCACCATACCTGCGATGGAATCCTGGTTAAGCAATATGGAAACCGGCACATCGCTTGATCATTGCATGCTGCTATTGAACCAGCTCGAACCCGATAACAAGCTCAATTGCGACATCGCATCTGCATTAAGTAAATCATATGGCCAGCGCATGTTGCCTTTTGGCATACCGCGCGATGAAGCCATCAGCATGGCTTTTGCATTTCAGCAGCCGCTTTGCCATTACGCTCCGGATCATCCGGCTGTCGAACAGTTTCAGGGTATCGCTGACTGGGTGACAGAAATACTGAGTGACGGCATTTAAGACCAGGAAAAGATTAAAAAAGGGCCGTACGCCACGCGTACAGCCCTGTCAAGCGCGCTGCAAAACATCCTGTTTAACTCAATTCCCCAAACCATGCACCATAGGCTGGCAAACTGACTTTTCCTGCGTCAGCCTGCCCTGGCAAACCTGCTGCATCCAGTTTTTGTACCCCGGCTGCATCAGGCCAGTCAAAACTCACCGGCTGATTACCCAGATTGAATGCGGCCACAATACTGTTGCTGCCAGCCAGGTCACGACGTATCGCCAGCACCGGTTCGGGCGCGTCAAAGAAGCTGATATCGCCCCGGCTAAGTTGCGGGTATTGCTTGCGCCAGGCAAGGATATGGCGCGCATAATTGAGCACTGAATTGCCATCTTCATCCTGCACCGATACGGCGTGGGCTGTATGTTCTGCTGACACCGGCAACCAAGGCTTGCCGCTGCTGAAGCCTGCATGTACCTGATCTGCCTGCCAGGGCATGGGCGTACGGCAACCGTCACGCCCCTTGAATTCTGGCCAAAACGTAATGCCGTAAGGGTCTTGTATATCTTCATAGGCAACTTCTGCTTCGGTCAGCGCCAGCTCATCGCCCTGATACAGGCATGGTGTGCCTTTCAGGGCCATTTGCATGGCCAGCAGCATTTTGGCAAAAGCGGGCGTTGCCTGCGGACCACCCCAGCGCGTCATGACCCGCACCGAATCATGATTACCGACCGACCAGGACACCCAGCCGCCCTTGACACGCGCTTCAAATTCTTCGACCTGTTGACGAATATACGCAGCAGAATACGTTGCCGTCAGCAAATTGAAACTGTAAGCCATATGCAGTTTGTTACCACCCGCCGTGTATTCTGCCATGACACCCAATGAATCATCGGCGCCCACTTCACCGATGGCAATCGCGCCGAATTCATTCAGCAAACTGCGTATGCTTTCCAGGAAAGCCAGATTTTCCGGCTGTGTCTTGTCATGGATATGCGCCTGCATGCCGTAGGGATTATTATCCTGCACGGTTTTATTGTCACGCACCTGGCTGGGCGGATTGTCGCGCAGCGCCCGGTCATGGAAATGAAAGTTGCAGGCATCCAGCCGAAAACCATCCACCCCGCGTGCCAGCCAGAAGCGCATATTGTCCAAATGCGCCTGGCGTACTGCGGGATGGTGGAAATTCAGATCCGGCTGACTGACCAGAAAATTATGCATGTAGTACTGGCGGCGGCGTGCATCCCATTGCCAGGCAGAACCACCAAATACCGAGAGCCAGTTATTTGGCGGTGAACCGTCCGCCCTGGGGTCAGCCCAGACATACCAGTCGGCCCTGGGATTATCACGACTCTGGCGACTTTCGGCAAACCAGGGATGCGCATCAGAACAATGCGACAAGACCTGATCAATCATGATCTTCAAACCCAGCACATGGGCGCGCTGCAACAGACGGTCAAAGTCTGCCAGCGACCCAAAAATGGGATCGACGTCACAATAGTCTGCCACATCGTAACCAAAATCCTTCATGGGCGAGGTGAAGAAAGGCGATATCCAGACAATATCCACACCCAGTGCAGCGATGTAATCGAGCTTTGCGGTAATACCAGGCAAGTCACCGATACCATCACCGTTACTGTCAAAAAAACTGCGCGGGTAGACCTGATAGATCACCGCATCACGCCACCAGTCGGCAGGCTGCTGCACCTGTTTCGTTTGAACACCAGTATTCATTCACTCAAACCAGAAAATAATTGAAAATACACCTGACGCGTCAGGCATGTCAGGCATGTCAGGCATATGTCGCGTGGTCAGCCACCGATAGCCGTTCTGTCAAAATAGCAGATACGCCTAAAAAGGCCGGGTATTCTGCGGTAATCAAGAAAGTCGGTATCTGCGCAAGATAAGTGGCGAAACGCCCTTTCGCCTCAAAACGCAGGCGAAATGCCGAGGTGTTGAAAAACTCACCCAGGCGCGGCACGATGCCGCCACCTATATATACACCACCAGTAGCCCCCAGTGTCATCGCCAAATTACCGGCGATGGTTCCCAGCATGGCGCAAAAATATTCAACTGTACGAACACACACAGGGCAACTGCCATCCAGCGCGCGCCGCGTGATATCGGCTGCATTCATGTCTTCCGGATTGGGTATCTGATCCATATATGACAGGGCGCGATACATGATTTCCAGACCCATGCCGGAAATCAGACGCTCAGCAGATACATGCGCATATTCCTTACGGGCATAACGCAGAATCTCGATTTCCGTATCATCTGCCGGTGAAAACGAGACATGACCACCTTCACTGCACAAAGGTATCCAGTGCTGCCCCGAAGGAATAATGCCGGACACACCAAGGCCGGTACCAGGCCCGATCAGACCGATGGCGCGCTGTGCCTGCGCCTGGCCACCACCCACCTGCAATTTTTCATGGTCCGCCAGATGCGGCAAAGCCATCGCCAGCGCAGTGAAATCATTCACCACCACCAGATTCTGAAAGCCGCAAGCCTGGCGCAAAGCCTCGATGGAGAAAGTCCAGTGATGGTTGGTCATGCTTACCACGTCGCCATCCACAGGGTTGGCAATGGCAATTGCCGCATGCTGCACTGCCTGTGGACACAGCGCCCTCACTTCCTCTCTGGCAAGATAGGCAGTAATGGCAGCCTGCAAGTCGGGATAGGCATTGCAGGGCAATACGGTAATCGCTTCAAAACGATGATTCGCCGTTTCCAGTGCAAAGCGCGCATTGGTGCCACCAATATCTGCCAGCAAACGCGGCCCTGCACTACCTGGTGTTTTTGGATTTTTGGTCAACATCTCAGCATTCATATGTTCAGATTTGCCTCTAGCTACCTGTCTCGGCATTAATTTATGTAACAATACTACATATAATGCGCATTGATGTCTAACTAATTTATATGTATTAAGGAGAAATCTAAAAATATAGCAATGAAAATGAAAGGTATTTGGTAAAAATTTAATAAAATGCAACGCAGTCATATGTAGTCACACTACTTTTATGCCATAACTGAATTCATCTTGCCATCCTCTTTTTATGATGCATTCGCGCGCCTCAAGCCATATCAGCACTTTTATCGTGAAGCATGACCATGCGACTACAAATGACTCGCACCAACAAACCTGGCAAGGCAGATGCCTAACGGCACGATGGCGGGTGATTTTTCTTTCGCAAAATATAAAGAGACTTTGCATGCACACATGAGTACCATCCAATCAAAGAACGACATCAGCATGAATGGCGATCACGGCAAAAAATTTCCCTGTTTCACTTTTCGGATCAAGACCACAAGAGTTACTGGACAGACAGCACAAAATTTAGTCGTATCAACATGCATATTTACAACGCCACAGGCAATTTCCAGGCACATCAGAAGCTGCTATTTATTGCCGGTTTGAAAGAAACAAAAATATGGATAAGATGACCTCAAAACTGTTCACCCCATAGTGCATTTTTTTGGGGCGTACACCTACAGAATTTCTCATCGTGTTGGTGCGTATCCAGATCGGGTGTGCTGACTGTCCACATACATCATGCATGGTTCAATTATTGCTACGTACCCAGCACCTGTTTGACTGCTTAGTTTCAGAGTCACTACAAATAATCATTATTTTGATAGTTAGAAGTTGGATTTGCTTATTCCTACAGCGAGCAAGAACTGGCATTCACGCACATAAATATTGACCGTGGAGTTAAATTCAATGCTTGGTGCAAAAAATATGGCAAGTTTTCAGCAAAGAAGCGCAAATTTTTCTTCAACAGCGGTTATTATTACCGCCTTCATATTCTAAGTTCGAGGAGACAGCGGGAATGGATTTTTCAAATCGCCAGCAAGAGCCGGGAAAGAAATTTATCGGATTAGGGCTGGTCATATTATTTCACGTGCTGGTGGTATATGCACTGGTGTCGGGCCTGGCGCGCAAGGCCATGGAAG
>NZ_JBMPOW010000027.1:0-75476 GCF_049340205.1 Undibacterium sp. Ji49W
TTTCAATCGCATAAAGCAATTCCGCAGGCTTGCAACACGGTATGAAAAATTGGATAGAAACTTCCTTTCCTTCATCAATCTTGTATTTGCTTACCTTTGGATTTATTGAATGTTAACAGCCCCTAGTGCTGTTGGAAAAAGTAGACAAAATGATCTAGACAAATTAATCTAGACCATATATTCTACATTCACATCAACACTAGCCATCAGCAAGCCATGACCAAAAACACCTCGCGCAAACCTACCGCCGCAGAACTCGATTTACTGCGCCTGATCTGGCAAACCGGGCCGGCGACGGTCAAGGAAGTGCATCAGGCTGCCATCAAAGACCGGCCAGAACTCAGTTATGCAACGGTTTTGCGTCTGATGCAGGTCATGCATACCAAGGGCTTGCTTAGCAGGGATGAAGAGCAACGTTCACACATCTATGCGGCAGCACAAGCCCAGGATTCCTTGCAGACCAATCTGTTGAAGGATTTGATACACAAGGCATTCTCCGGTTCGGCAAAAGACTTGGTCATGGCCGCTCTGCGCGGGCATGTGAGCAAGGAGGAGCGGGCCGAGATACAGAAATTGTTGAATGAGGAAAAGAAATGAGCCAATTTCTTCCATCCCTTATCAACGCCCTAGGCTGGGCTTTGCTGCACTTTGTGTGGCAAGGCTGCCTGATTGCTCTGGCGCTGGCTTTATTGCATACCCTGATCGGGCAACGTCATCTCAGATTGCGGTATGTCTGTAGCTACATCGCTTTGCTTGCCTGCATCATTGTGCCAGCAAGGGAGTTGTACCTGCACCTGGGGACCTCTGCAACTGGCAGAGATGTACAGGTATTGAGCGAGATCTTGGTTTATCCGGTGTGGAATTCAACTGGGACGATGAGCATATCAGCCTGGCTGGAAATGCATCTGAGCGACATCGTAATGGTATGGCTGCTATGCGTTGCCTTGCTGGCCATGCGCATGGGTATTGGTCTGCTATGGATAGGCACCTATGCAAGCCCTCGGCGCAGCAAGCCAGACCTGTGGTGGCAGGCGCGCATTGATCAACTGAGCCGACAATTTCAGATTCAGGGCAAGGTAGTGCTGCGTGTCGTGGATGATTTGAGCACACCCTTGGCCGTTGGTATTTTCCGCCCCATGATCTTACTACCGGGCGCCATGCTGAGCGGCATGCCGGTAGACCTGCTGGAAATGCTGGTGGCACATGAAATGGCCCATATCAAGCGTCATGATTATTTGCTCAACCTAGTGCAGTCCACGATAGAAATGCTGCTGTTTTATCACCCGGCAGTATGGTGGATATCCAGGCAGATCCGTCATGACAGAGAAGAAATTGCGGATGATCTAGCCGCAAGAGTGACAGGCGAACCGCGGCGCCTTGCTCTTGCACTTTCTGAATTGGCCAACTTCCAATTCACAACCCCTCAACTAGCCCAGGCGGCACATGGAGGAAATCTTATGTCTCGTATCAAACGTCTTGTCAAACCTGAAGTAAGCACCGTCAACTGGAAGGCCGCGCTTGCCATTCTGGGAATCACCACCAGTTGCCTGGCAGCGTATGCTCAGGCAAATGTTCCGGTTGCAGCAGTTGCACCAGTCGCAATAGTCACATCAGCCGAAATCAGCCAGCAGGCCATGGATGCAGCAAAATTGGCAAATGAAAGAGATGGGGACAAGAAACCTGTTATCAATTTCAAAGACTGCAAGCCAGAATATCCCCGTGCATCAATCCGTCGTGAAGAAACGGGAGTTGTACAGACATCGGTACTGGTTGCTTCTGATGGACAGATATTAAAAGCCAAAGTGGATCGCTCAACAGGCTTCCCGGATTTGGACAATGCGGTCACTAACGCGCTTGAAAACTGTGCCGTCAAGGCGATTCCAGGGCAAGTAAAAGGTGAAAATGCCATGCTGTGGGTGAAAGTGCAGTATGTCTGGAAATTGAAATAAGTATCAGGTTTTGCTGGTGGCAGCGAGGCTGCCACCAGTTTCTAATTCAAGACTGCAAAAATAATAATCAATAAATATGAAGCTTCGCCATTTCAGATTTTTTCTTTTCGCATTGATTTCCATCGGTGCAAAAGCAGGCACATTGCCTGCCTATCCCTTTATTCACGTCAATGGCAGCGCCACGATCACTTTGCCAGCCGATGTTGCCGAGATGGATTTTGAACTAACTGCTTTCGAAGCTGGTGCAGACGAAACGCTGGCACAGTTAAATACGCAATCCAATGAAGCACTCGAATTTTTGTTGAGTCATCACATTGCTGCAACTGATATTGAAGTGCATGACACCAGAAAATTGGTCAGCGCGAATGAAATGCAGGCAAATGAACCGCGCCTGCAACATCACCGCCTGATCAGGACATTCCATATTTATGTCAAAAATCTGGAGCAATGGAATGTAATGACACAATACCTGCTGTCCAGGCCTTATCTGGGTAATTTTTCAGTGCGGTTTGGACGTACGGATTATGCGCAAATCGAGCATCAACTGACAGCCAGTGCGGCAGAAAATGCGCGGGACAGGGCGAAGGAACTGGCGACGGGTTTTTCAGTCAAACTGGTGGGACCAACTGCGATTTCGGAGCAGGCATTAAGCCGGATAGACAGTGAACTTGGACTGGATGGGGCCAGGCTGATAAAAGCCAACACCAGTGCGGGCGACAAACCCACCATGACTGATCTGTCTTTGCCCGGGGCATTGATGTACAAAAAATCCGTCAATGTGATTTTCCGTACCCGGTGATGCCAGGTTGAGGTGGTTGTGCGCAATTCGTGAAACTATTGAATTGCGCACACGCTTCTAACAAATTTTGATTGCTTAAGAGCGGGTAATCGGCAAGCCCAGGTCTTCATTCAGACTGATATGCTTGGCCAGTTCCAGCTTGGCGATTGCATTTCTGTGTACTTCATCCGGGCCATCCGCAAGACGTAAAGTGCGGTTGCCGGCCCATTGCGCCGCCAGCGGGAAGTCGCCAGAAACACCGCCTGCACCATGGGCCTGTATGGCCCAGTCCAGTACTTGCTGGGTGACATTCGGTGCCAGCACCTTGATCATGGCGATTTCTGCCTGTGCATGTTTGTTGCCGACGGTATCCATCATGTACGCCGCTTTCAGGGTCAGCAGGCGTGCCGTGTCGATTTGTATGCGTGATTCGGCAATGCGTTCACGCCAGATACTTTGTTCCGAGATTTTCTTGCCAAAGGCAGTACGGCTGTTCAGGCGTTTGCACATCAATTCCAGTGCGCGTTCTGCCACACCTATGGCACGCATGCAGTGATGGATGCGGCCAGGGCCAAGACGACCCTGGGCAATTTCAAAACCTCGGCCTTCACCCAAAAGTATATTTGATGCCGGTACACGCACGTTCTCAAATAGAATTTCGCAATGGCCATGTGGCGCATCATCGTAACCAAAGACCGGAAGAGGGCGGACCACAGTGATACCCGGGGTTTTGGCATCTACCAGTATCATCGATTGTTGTGAGTGGCGGGCGGCATTGAAATCAGTCTTGCCCATCAGGATGTACACGGCACAACGCGGGTCACCTGCGCCAGATATCCACCATTTATGGCCATTGATGACATAGTCATCGCCGTCGCGGTCGATGCGGGTTTCGATATTGGTCGCGTCCGATGAGGCAACGCCAGGTTCTGTCATGGCAAAGGCAGAGCGGATTTCACCACGCAACAGAGGTTCCAGCCATTGTTTCTTGTGTTCTTCGCTGCCATAGCGCTCTATGGTTTCCATATTGCCGGTATCGGGGGCGGAGCAGTTGAATACTTCCGGTGCCCAACCCACACGGCCCATGATTTCGCAAAGTGGTGCGTAATCCAGATTCGACAAACCTTCTGGCGCACGCACCGATTTTGGCAGGAACAAGTTCCACAAACCCTGCGCACGTGCTTTCGGTTTTAAATCTTCAATGATCTGGGTGGCGATCCAGCGATTGCCTTTTTCAAGGCCATTGCGATCGATTTCTTGCTTGTAGGCTTTTTCATTCGGATAGATATGCTCATCCATGAAGCGCAAGAGCCGGCCTTGCAAGTCTTTACAGCGATCTGAGTAGTCGAATTCCATGTTGTCTCCAATATTGTGTTCGTTTTTGTTACTGTGGATCTGAAAGAATGTACCGCCTGGATTTATGCTTGCTTTTTGACGTAACTCCAGCCCAGTTCTGCCATAGGGCGTGCTGATTCACCAGATTTTTTTGCCTGTGCACTGGATGCAGTACCATCGACATAACGCTTCATGATGCCCTGTAAAATACCGGCCATGCGGAACAGGTTATAAGCCAGATAGAAATTGAAATCTTCCGGGCGTATGGTTTTGCCGGTACGCTCGCAATATTTGGCAATGTATTCCTGCTCGTTGGGGATGCCCAAGGTCTTGTGATCAAGTCCGGCAATACCACGGAACTGACCGGGCGTTACATGCCAGCTCATGCAGTGATAAGAAAAATCAGCCAGTGGATGGCCGAGGGTTGACAGTTCCCAATCCAGTAAGGCCATGATGCGTGGCTCAGTAGGATGGAACATCATATTGTCGAGGCGGTAATCACCATGTACGATGCTGGTGTCGTCACCAGGCGGAATATTATGTGGCAGCCATTCTATGAGCTTGTCCATGGCTTCGATTTTTTCAGTCTCGGAAGCACGATACTGTTTGGTCCAGCGGTCTATCTGACGGGCGAAATAATTGCCCGGCTTGCCGTAGTCGGCCAAACCAATAGCGGCATAATCTATGGTGTGCAATTGGGCAATGACGCGATTCATTTCATCATAGATATCTGCCCGTTGTACAGGCGTCATGCCGGGCAGGGATTGATCCCACAGCACACGGCCATCGACAAATTCCATGATGTAAAACGCGCGACCGACGACATCCTCATCGGTGCACAGCGCATATTGCCGTGCAGCCGGAAAACCTGCTTTGTTCAAGGCATTCATGACCTTGAATTCACGTTCGATAGCATGGGCAGACGGCAGCAGCTTTGCTATCGGGCCAGGCTTGGCACGCATGACATAGCGCTGGTCGCCGGCACTGAGTTTGAAGGTAGGGTTGGATTGCCCTCCCTTGAATTGTTCAACCACCAGCTTGTCTGCCAGTGAAGCATCGAAACCTTCAACATGCTGACGCATATAGTCTGCAAGCGCCGCCACATCAAATTTCTGACGCTCGGCCACCGGCATGGTGCCCATGAATTCTTCAAACATCGGTGTCTCCTGTTAATCACGAAAATTAGCTCTGATGATTTGAGCTTATATGAGAAATAAGGCATTTAATTTTTATTAGGACTTACGCAAAACCGCCCCAGCTGCGTTGCAGCTCCTCTCCTAGGAGCCGCGTACTATTCGTACTGTCTTTTTCGCTACGCCTTGCTGGGACAATTTTGCGTAAGTCCTATTTATGCAGTTTAGCTGATTCGTGCTTTTCGAGACACGTCACGGCTCAAGTGCTTATCCCGGAGATTCTATCTTAAAAGTGAACGAGCGTACTATTTAATATTTGAATAATTTCCATGATTGAATTAATAATAATTGTTAATTAGTATTTAAAAATTGACAATTTAAGCGCCGATGGCCTATATTAAATCGGGCGTTTGAATATCTTGTGTGTTTCGTGGCTGTTCAATTCTTTGGAAGAAACTAATAGGGGAGCAGTCCATGACGAAGGCTGAAAGCGATACTCATCTCGACAGTGAACAGGCTGTGATCAAACGACGTCGACACTTTTTGTTTGGTGATGAAAATACCCAATCGGGCGAACCAAAAAATACCTGGGGATTGGCGCTTTCCGGCGGCGGCATTCGAAGCGCAACATTTTGTCTGGGAGTTTTACAGGCCCTGGCTCTGGCAAAGTTTGAGCAGTCTGGCGACCGATCGAATAATAGCCAAATAAATAAAGACAACATTCCTTTGCTCGCTCGTTTCGATTATTTGTCTACCGTGAGTGGTGGCGGGTACATAGGCGCTTTCTTTTCCAGTTTGTTCAGACCCCGTAAAAATCCAAAGGCAGATAAAACGCAATACTTGGATTCGCCAGCAGAGTCGCCGGATGCCATTGCCTTGCATGCCTATACAGTCTTGAAAAAAGATCCTCCGGGCCGCATGGGAAGTGCAGCTAATGAGCCTGTTGAGGAAATGAGCCACTTGGTTCCATTACGCTGGTTGCGTGATCATGGACGTTACCTTAGTCCCAATGGCGCGGGTGATTTAATGTATGACATAACGATAGCTATACGAAATCTGTGTGCTGTCCACTATGTTTTTGGTATTAGCTTGCTGACCCTGTTTTTATTGGCTTTCACTTTCCGTTATCTCACACGTGACCTCTTTAGTATCGAAGCATTCACAGCACCTGACATATCATATACCGCCAACCTGCTTTATATTCCGGTTGACTTATGTGGCTGGGGTATAGACATGCTTACAGTGCAGGGAGTCTCTCATATCAAAACAGGGATATGGTGGAGCCCCTGGTTTATTTTTGCAATTGGCTGGACAGCTGTTTGCGTACTTCCACTCGCAGTCGCATATTGGTATGTGGTTGAGGTGCCTCCGAAGAGATTTTATTCGCTACGTAATCCCTGGGTTCCGGCTTTGCTTATCGCGACTATCGTTGCCTTCTATTTGCATGGAATGAATTTTCATTTTAATTGGCCGATTAAGTATCCTTTGCAGCAAGGAGCTAATTTGGTATTGGCACTATTTGCAGTGATGATCCTTTTCTCACTCGTTTGGTTCTTTTGCGCAAATTGCGAAGTTAAATTTGTGCACAAAAAATTACGCCAAAAAATGACATCCTGGCTTTCTATAAATTTCACCACAGCCTTGTTCTTGCTGTGCTTGGCAGTAATTGAAACCTGTGGGCAATCTTTGTATTTGTGGTTGCGTAGCAGTGAAAGTATTACTTCAGTACTTGCCAGTGCAGCTGCGGTATTTGGAGCGACAATTACATTTGTGCGTAGTTTTTCAGCAGGAATTGCACAGCCTGGTAAAAACAGTATTCTCAATAAAATACCACTGGATGTCATACTCGGCGTACTCGGGGTAGTGTTATTGCTGATATTGCTTGTTGCTTGGTATGTACTGGCTGCATTTCTGTTTTTGGGCGATATGTCTTTGCACAGTGTACAAACCAATTTGATAGGAAATGCCAGTCTTCCCAGGCTTGATTTTTCATGGGAATTCTTGCTTCTATTTTGCTATGCCGCGACGGCTACGGCAGGGTATTTTCTGGGTTTCGTTAATCAATCCAGTCTTCAGAGCATGTATTGCGCGCGATTGACACGTGCTTATCTTGGCGCATCAAACCAGTATAGGTTCGAAAAAGATGGTAGTGCCAAAGATGAGGTGACCACGCCCGTCGTTTCTGATGATTTTAATCACATGGAATATTACGATGGTCATAATCTGGGGCCTGCTCACCTGATCAATGTCACTATCAATGCAACGACTGGCAAGGGTGACAATCTTACTTTGAGAGACAGACATGGCCTGCCTTTGGCCATTACGCCCGATGGAGTAATGGTAGAAGGAAAGAAATGGGAAGGCGATTTTGCTGAATTAAGTATAGGGCAGTGGACAGGTATTTCGGGTGCCGCATTTTCCACTGGAATCGGGCGCGGTACTTCACTTGGCAAGGCCCTGGTGTTTTCACTGGCTAATGTACGTCTTGGTTGGTGGTGGAAATCAGGTCAAAAAGATACAAAGCCGGTGCCACCTGTCTTGCGAAACCAAGCTTATTTGAGGCGAGAAATGCAGGCTAGTTTTATGGGGAAAGAGGGCTCTCACTGGTATTTAAGCGATGGTGGGCATTTTGAAAATACCGGTGTGTTTGAATTGTTGAGAAGGCGGGTAGCAGTCGTGGTGTGCTGTGATTGTGGTGCTGACCCTACTTATCAGTTTGAGGATCTGGCAAATCTGATACGCCTGGCACGTATAGAATTTCAGGCGGAATTTACATTGATACAGCCTGATGATGCTGCCATTGATCTAAGCCATGCCAACGAATTGTTTGCGAACAGTCCTTCAGATTTGGCAATCGAGGCCGGAAATGGAAATCAGTGTGCACTTTTATATGAGGTCACTTATCCTGCATCTGGTCAGTTACCAAATAAAACAACCCTGATCGTCATCAAACCTCGTTTAATTAGTGACGCCCCATTGGATTTGGTCCAGTATCACAGCCAGCATACCGATTTCCCACAAGAGTCAACCGTGGACCAGTTTTTTGACGACGCACAGTGGGAAAGTTATCGCAAACTGGGTGTTTTGATTGGCGGGAAGTTATTTCCGGCTGGATGAATATGACTCGCGCCTGTCATGAGCAGGCGCGAGTTAATTGATGCAATGTCTTAGACTGGCGTTTTCAGCAGATTCAACACCCCATCCAGTCCCACAAAATTCAAGGCGACATCTGCCTGTGCACGCACTACGGGTTTGGCCCTGAATGCAACTGACAAGCCCGAAATTTTCATCATCTTCAAATCATTTGCGCCGTCACCCATGACAATAGCCTGGCTGGTTGAAATACCCATGTCAGCACATACGCGCTCCACAGTTCTTTGTTTTTCATCTGCGTCAACGATGGTGCCTATGACTTTGCCGGTCAGTTTGCCATCCTGGATTTCAAGTACATTGGAATGCGTGTAATTGAGGTTCAGGCGTGATTTCATGCGGTCGGTGAAGAAGGTGAAACCACCGGATACCAGCAAGGTCCTGAGGTCGGCTTGCTGTATGGTCTTCAGCATCTGGTCTGCGCCCAGTGACAATTGCAGGCGTTCGTCATATACGCGTTGCAAGGCGCCGGCATCCAGGCCTTTGAGCAGGGCGACGCGACGGGTCAGGCTCTCCTGAAATTCCAGTTCGCCGCGCATGGCAGCTTCGGTGATTTCTGCTACCTGCGGTTTCAGACCCTGCATGTCGGCGATTTCATCGATGCATTCTATGGTGATCAGGGTTGAATCCATGTCCATCGCCACCAGCTTGAAATCGGCCAGGGCAAGTTGTCTGTCCAGAGCTGTGACATCCAGTTGGGCAGCAAAGCAGCCTTCGCGTATTGCAGTCAGTGTCTGCTCATCGCATTCTGTATTATCCAGGCGCACTGCCTGATCATTCAGTTGTACCAGTTTTCCCTTGGTCTGGCTGGCGATGTCCTGGATGAGTGCGGTGTTATTACGGAGTGTGCTGTTTAGGCCTTGTATGGTCAAATGCATTGTCTTCTCTTTTTATTCACTTATTTTATTCGCTGATTTTATTCAATTATTTAGTGCAGTGCCTTGATAGTGGCCTTGATCTGGGCTACACGGCTGGCCAGGTCGGGCATGGCGGCTGTAATGCGCAGCTTGTCCTGACCATTGAGCTTGATGTTTTTATTTTTTTGCACCAGTTCTATGATGCGCATACCATCTATCGGTGGCTTGGGCTCAAACTGCAGGGTCGCAGCTTCGCTGTGGGCATCGATCTTGATGATGCCCAGCGGTTTGGCGGCAACGCGCAGTCTGTGTGTTTCCAGCAGCGATTTCACGGCTTCTGGCAGTTTGCCAAAGCGGTCTATCATTTCTTCCTGCATGTCATCAATGCCGCTGGCGCTGCTGCAATTGGCCAGGCGCTTGTAGATGGACAGGCGTTCATGCACGTCGCCACAGAATTCATTCGGCAGCAGGGCAGGGATGTGCAGGTTTATTTCGGTCGTGGTTGATAGCGGTGCGGCCAGATCAGGTTCCTTGCCATTCTTCAGCGAGCGCACGGCTTCATTGAGCATGTCGGAATACATCTGGAAACCAATTTCATGCATCTCGCCAGACTGGTTGTCACCCAGTACTTCACCGGCACCACGAATTTCCAGATCATGCATGGCCAGGTAAAAGCCGCTACCCAGTTCTTCCATCTGCTGAATGGCTTCAAGGCGGCGATTCGCTTGCTTGGTCAGGCTTTGCACGTCATGTACCAGCAAATAGGCATAGGCCTGATGGTGGGATCGACCGACGCGACCGCGCAATTGGTGTAATTGCGCCAGGCCGAATTTGTCCGCCCTGTGCATGATGATGGTATTGGCTGTGGGTACGTCAATGCCGGTTTCAATAATGGTGGTGCACAGCAAAATATTATGGCGTTGGGCCACAAAGTCACGCATGACTTTTTCCAGGTCTCGCTCATGCATCTGGCCATGTGCCACGACCACGCGTGCCTCTGGCAGCAGGGCTTCCAGCATGGCCTTGCGGTTTTCTATGGTTTCGACTTCATTGTGCAGGAAATACACCTGACCGCCACGTTTCAGTTCACGCAGGCAGGCTTCGCGGATGACGGAATCATCTTCCCCACGTACAAAGGTCTTGATCGCCAGCCGTTTTTGCGGCGCAGTGGCGATGATGGAAAAGTCACGCAAACCTTCCAGTGCCATACCCAGGGTGCGTGGTATGGGTGTCGCTGTCAGTGTCAATACATCGACTTCTGCACGCAGCGCTTTGAGGGCTTCTTTCTGACGCACACCAAAGCGATGTTCTTCGTCGATGATCACCAGACCAAGGCGGGAAAATTTGACATCGCCAGACAGTAATTTATGCGTACCGATGACGATATCGATGGTGCCATCGCCCATGCCCTTCATGGCCAGACTGATTTCCTTGCCAGAACGGAAGCGCGATAGTTCCGCAATTTTCACTGGCCAGTTGGCAAAACGGTCGGCAAAGGTTTGGGCATGCTGTTCTGCCAGCAGTGTGGTGGGTGCCAGAATGGCGACTTGCTTGCCACCCACGACGGCGACGAAGGCAGCACGCAAGGCCACTTCTGTCTTGCCAAAGCCTACATCGCCACAGATCAGCCTGTCCATGGGCTTGCCGGACGTCATGTCGCCAATCACGGCGGTGATGGCGGCTGCCTGGTCTGGTGTTTCATCAAAGCCAAAACTGTCGGCAAAGGCTTCATAGTCACGCGCAGAATATTCAAAGGCATGGCCTTGACGTGCAGCGCGGCGGGCATACAGGTTCAGCAGTTCGGCGGCGGTATCGCGGATTTGCTGCGCGGCTTTTTTCTTGGCTTTTTCCCACTGACCTGAGCCCAGGCTGTGCAAGGGCGCATCATCAGGTGACGCGCCGGAATAGCGCGAAATCACATGCAATTGCGATACTGGCACATACAGCTTGGTGTCTTTTGCGTATTCCAGATGCAGGAATTCGGTCTCACCTTCCCCCAAATCCATGCTGATCAGGCCCATATAGCGGCCTATGCCATGGTTGCTATGGACGACGGGATCACCTATTTTCAATTCTGACAGGTCGCGCACCATGTGCTCAACCTGGGTGACTGCTTCCTGCTTTTTGCGACCTATACGCTTGCCACTGCCGGCATATAGCTCGGCTTCGGTAATGAAAGCCAGTCCATCTGCCAGCACAAAACCGGCGTGCAAGGGAGCAACACCCAACATCAGCTTGGCGTCTGCCGTGACAAAGTCAGTATAGCCTTCGCACAGGCTCAGGCGGATATCATATTCAGTGAAGTACTGTTGCAGGGTTTCGCGCCGACCCAGTGTCTCGGCACAGATCATCACGCGCTTATCCGTTTGCAACAGGAAAGAACGCAAGTTCGTCAGTGGATCATCGGCACGGCGATTGACGGCGATATCTGGCAAAAAGCTGGAGACTTCTGAGGCAGCGGCTGTTTTGTCTGTATCAGCGATGGTCCAGCGGGCCAGAGGCTTCAGGGCTGCAAAGAAATCTTCATCACGTAAAAATACGGTTTCTGGTGCCAGTACCGGACGTTCGCGATCAGACTTTAAAAATTGGTAGCGTGAACGGGTATCGTTCCAGAAGCGTCTGATAGCATCATCGATATCGCCTATCAATGCAAAATATGGCGATTCGGGCAGGTAGTCAAACAGGGTCGCCGTTTGTTCAAAGAACAGCGGCAGATAATATTCTATGCCGGCTGAAGGGATGCCGTTGCCAATGTCCTTGTAGATGGACGAACGCGAAGGGTCACCTTCAAAAGTTTCACGCCAGCGGCTGCGGAAGGCGGCTCGTGCCGGTTCATCCATGGGAAATTCACGCCCGGGCAGCAGCCGTACTTCTGGTACTGGGTACAGCGAACGTTGGGTATCCGCATCAAACGTGCGTATGGTTTCTATGGTGTCGCCAAACAGGTCCAGACGGTAAGGCAGGGGGGAACCCATGGGGAACAGGTCTATCAACCCGCCGCGCACCGAATATTCACCCGGTGACATGACCTGGTTGACATGGCTGTAACCGGCCAGTGTCAGCTGGGTTTTTAGCCTGGCTTCATCAAGGCGGTCCCCTTTTTTGAAAAAGAAGGTGTAGGCTGCCAGGAAAGATGGCGGAGCCATGCGCAACAAGGCTGTAGTAGCCGGTGCCAGCAAGACATCGCAATTGCCGTTCTGTATTTCATGCAGGCTGGCCAGGCGTTCTGATACCAGATCCTGATGTGGTGAAAAGGCGTCGTAAGGCAGGGTTTCCCAGTCTGGCAGCAAATGACAACGCAATTCTGCATTAAACCAGGGGATTTCATCCAGCAGGCGCTGGGCATCTCCCGGGTTGGCAACAAAAATGGTCAGCATGCGCTTTTCCAGCTTGAGCGCAGTAGCGGCTTGTGCCAATGCATACGCATCGGAAGAGCCGTGCAGATAAGGAAGTGCCAGCCTGTGGCCGGGTTTTGCTAAAGATTTGCTGAAATCAAATGACATTGCGGCTAGACGAAAGGATGCCGTAAAACGTATTACGGAACAGGATACGCGGTTAAAATGAGCGCCTCATTATAAACGAACGGGCTCTTTGATATCAGAGAGCGCAAATCTGGATTGTATGGTCGCGGAAATCACATTACAGGATGAACTACGCTATTTTGCACTGATTCCGGCTGCGGGGGTGGGATCTCGCATGGGCGCAGCAACGCCCAAGCAGTATCTGCAACTGGGCGCCAAGACAATTTTGCAACATGCGGTCGATGCTTTTTTAAGTTTTGCGCCGGTACAGCACACCTTTGTCGTAGTCAGCGCTGGTGATAGTTATGTCGATACACATTTGCAAACAGCAGAGAAATTGACCGTGCTGCGTTGTGGCGGCGATACCCGCAGGGATACGGTACGCAATGGCCTGCGTCAGATGGCATTGCAACTGGCCGGTCAATTGAAGGCGGATGACTGGGTATTGGTGCATGATGCTGCCAGGCCGGGTTTGAATCAACACTTGCTGCAACATTTGCTGGCCAGTCTGGACGGGCACCCCGTCGGTGGCTTGCTAGCCCTGCCGGTGGTAGATACGGTCAAGCAGGTGCTTGATGGCAGGGTGAGGACCGCCTCGCGCGATGGTATGTGGCTGGCACAAACGCCACAAATGTTTCGCTATCAACTGCTGTGTGATGCCCTGGACCAGGCTGAACAGGTGACGGATGAAGCCAGCGCCATTGAAGCTGCAGGCTATGTGCCTGCACTGGTGGAAGGGCACCCTTGCAATGCGAAACTGACGCTGCCGGGTGATCTGGCCCTGATTGCCAGATTGATGGATATTCCATTTGAAGAAAGAAAGATTGATGCAAAATAAGATGCTGCCCTTCAGGATAGGGCAAGGTTATGACTGCCATGCTTTGGTGCCAGGACGCAAACTGATCATCGGGGGTGTGGAAATTGCGCATCATACCGGCTTGCTGGGGCATTCAGATGCCGATGTGTTGCTGCATGCGATTACCGATGCACTGTTTGGCGCAACCGCACTGGGCGACATAGGCAGACATTTTCCAGATACGGATATCCGCTTTGCCGGTGCCGATTCGCGCGTATTGTTGCGGGAAGCCGTTAGCCGGATTCATGCGGCTGGCTATCAGGTGGGTAATCTGGATGCCACCATCATTGCCCAGGCGCCGAAGATGGCACCGCATATTGCAGCCATGGTGGCGAATATTGCCGATGATTTGCAGGTAACTGTGGATCAGGTCAATATCAAAGCCAAGACCAATGAGCGTCTCGGTTATCTGGGGCGGGAAGAGGGGATTGCTGCTGAAGCAGTAGTGCTGGTTTTTCCCAGGGCAAACGCCTAAACTGAATGTAATATGAAAAACAATGGAGGAGATGCCGTATGAAAAGCGAACACCTGAAAAATTTATTGACCCAGTTACATCAGGAACTGGCCGGTGCTGGTCCCGTTGATGAAGAGTTGAAATCTTTGCTGGAAACCCTGAGCACTGATATCCATCAGGTGCTGACGACGTCGAAGCAGCATGACGACCCTGTGTTCGCCGCACTCAGTGAACGTTCACAAGCCTTGTCAGCAAAATTTGCAGCCCAGCATCCCAAACTGGAACCGGCTTTGCGTGAACTGGGGACCATGCTGGAGAAAATCGGCGTGTGAATGTGCTTTGTGGCAAGTTTCATTTCAACTGCTTCTGCCTAAAACCGCCATCATGGCGGTTTTTCATTTGGCATGTTGAACATTGGGAATAGAAAATAGGCTTGGTGCTGGCATTTGGTATCATTAATGCCATGTGGCTGGAAGCGGACTATGCTTTCCGTGACCGTGACCGCGACGAAGCACAGGCCAAAGAACGTTTCGAACAGGCGCGACAGGGGTCTAGAGAAGGCAGGGCAGGCAAACATGATACTTAAGGCTGCCTCTGTTAGAATAGAGGGTTAGCCTGAAGGGATGGGGTGGTCGGTTTGTATGCCTGTTTTTGTCCTTGCCCCCAGTCTTTTTCATTTTTGTCGCATAGAATGCACAATTACATCTCGCAATCAAACCTATTACAGCCATGCAAATTTCACAAAATACCGTCGTCAGCCTGAATTACGCCATGTATAACGCCGAAGGCGCGCTCATCGACCAGAATCAGCAACCTATTGTTTACCTGCATGGCGGATATGACAACATCCTGCCAGCGGTTGAGGCAGCGCTTGAAGGTAAAGCCGCTGGCGACAAGGTGTCCGTGACTTTGGCTCCAGAAGAAGGCTTTGGCGAATTTGACCCAGGTTTTGTACGTGAAGAAGATATCAGTGCCTTCCCACCAGATATCGAAGTTGGCATGACGTTTGAAACACGTGACCCAGAAACTGAAGAAACCATGCAGTTTCGTGTGACGGCCATCGATGCTGGTATCGTCACGGTGGATGGTAATCACCCTCTGGCTGGCATGACCATCCGTTTTGAAGCGGAAGTCATTGAAGTGCGTGAAGCCAGCGATGAAGAAGTCGTACATGGACATGTGCACGGCGAACACGGTCACCATCACTGATCTTTCTTGATGGGACTTCGGGTGCAGACCCGGTGAGGAGAGAAAGTTTCTCTCCTCGTACCTCTTTCATGACGGCAGGTCTGCTGTAGTAATGTCAGTCCAAATGCAAGCCAAGAGTGTGTATGAAAGACTATTATTTTGTTCTCGGCATCGCCAGTAATGCGAGTCTGGCCGACGTTAAAAAAGCCTTTCGTCAAAAGGCCTCAGAGTTCCATCCGGATCGAAATGATTCGGAACTGGCACCAGAAAAATTCCATGCCGTAAAAGAAGCTTACGATGTCTTGTCGGATGAGGCGGCCCGTGCTGCCTATGATGAAAACAGGCGACGTAACTTGCTGGATTCGCCACTGGAAACAGCTGGTGAAATCTGGAAAAATTATTTATCAGGAGTATTGCAGTGAAATTGTCGCGTTTTTTTGAAGACCTGATGTCGGTATACAAGGCCGAGTTGGAAGACCTGAAATCCGATTCCGAGGGTAAAAATGTACTCAAGGCCAGGTTGCGCGAAAAGGCAGAACAATTGCCCATGTTGTTGCCGATGATGGCCAGCAATCCAGAAATGCTGGCGGTAGCTTTTCACCAGGGCTTCATTTTCATGAATCCGCTGGCGCTGGAAGCCTTGTCCTCCAAGGAAGAAAATAAATTGCCTTCGTGGAAGAGTCTGTCGGCGGCAGTCAAACTGGAACCTTGGGCAGAGCCTTTGAGCCGCATCGTCTTGAAAGACCCGGCAGGCGAGGCGTTTCTGGTGATTGCGGCAGGGTTGGAATACCTGAACCGCAGCCAGCAGACGCGCAAACTTGGTGCCAGTGACGCGCAGGATGAGGATGACGAAGATAGGGAAGCCAACGAGGCCAGCGACGAATTGAAGGAAAGCGGTGACCTGGATGGCCAGTATGGCCGTCATGGCAGGGATGATGGCGACGATGGTGATGACTATGACCTGGGTGAAGCTGGTGCCGACTGGCTGGCGGAACAGGGCTTTGACCGTAAAGAATAAGGAGTATTGATGAACTATCCCGCATTAATCGAAGCACAGAGCCTGGTCAAGGCTGGCGATATCGCTGGCGCTGAACATGCATTGGCAAATCTGGCGGAAACCGAGGGCGATAAAGCCCTGGTGGCAGCACTGGATGAATTTCCGGCCAAGGATTTGCTGGCCATCATCCGCGAATATGATGCGTCCAAAGAATCACTGGTGAATTTGCTGGTGACGCCTGAGCAGTTTGCTCAGGCGGTAGTGCTGGAGCGCCGCTATGGCGACCAGACGCATGAGCAATTGCGCGGCATGGTCAATTCCGTGATTTTCCGTGAAGGGGCTGATCCGGCGGAATTTTTATATGAAATCGCCGAAGTCGATGGGGGTTATGATGCCTTGGTTGATTATCTGCTGGACCGTACGCAGATGGTCGAACATTTTTACCGTTATGCCACGTTTGATCTGTATGAATATGGCGACGAATCCAAGACCCGTGCGCTGGATGATGATTTGCTGAATCTGACTCGCGATACCGAAAGCCTGGCTTCACCTTTGGATATGGCAAACCTGGAAGACCATGACTGGATGCAGGTCACCTATATTCTGCGCTATGAATTACCGGAAATTTTCCGGGAAGTGCTGATGAAATTGCGTGCCCGTTATAAAGCCTATCAGGCCAGCCTGGCCCAGGATGAACTGGAAGGTGGTGAGGGCGTGGAAGAAGAGCAGGAAGAACGTCCAAAAAATAATGATGACGGCGATGACAAGGATGATGACGAAGAGTCTGCCCTGTAATCACTGATACTGTATTTCGTTCAGATGCCGGGTATGCCTTGCTGTACCCGGCGATAGTCTTGCCTTCATCCTGGAATCATCTGCACACCCATGTCTGAAAATACTTTCGAAATTGCGTTGCTGGACAATCGCCCCTTCTTTGAATCGGCGTTGCGCTATGGCGTGCAAAAGGCAATTATCAGTTCCACGAAAATTGCGGCAATAGAGACCGAGGCACCCAAGGGCATGGTGCAGATTGCCGAAGCTTTTGGCAGCAAATACCTGCGCCCCGAAATTGAAGCAGCACGCAAGCGTATCGTTAATCTGGCCAGCCTGTATCTGATAGAAACCAGCAAGGGTGATTTGGAGCTGGCAGCGAAGATAATACGTGATAACACTTTTTTGACACTGTCGCGTGGCGGTTCTGGCTTGCTGAAAACCTTGTTCGCCCTGCCTGAATATGCCTTGCTGGGACATGAAGCGAAAGGCAAGGTAGAGGATTTTCTGGAAGCCTGGTCGCTGAAAGAAAAACCGCTGGAATACAGAAATACACTCGAACACCGTCAGATGAATGCGCTGGAAATCGAGGCAGGTTACTGGTTCGGTGAAATGCTGGGCCTGTCTGCCAGTTACCTGAAAGAAGAAGATGTGGAGGCGGTGTCGGTAGTCCGCACAGCCTTGCTGTTGCAGATGTTTGGCAAGCCCGATGCGACGTTGCAGAACCAGGTGGAATTTGCCAGCCTGGTTGACTCTATACGCACAATTACGGCAGCCAAGCTGAAAAAAGCCTGGTCAGCCATTGATCTGGCTGATATCCCTGAGAAATTTCACGCTATTGTCGAGCGCGTGCTGGGTGAGATCAAATCCCACGACCTGCCGCGCCTGCAAGATAAAACGGACTCACTGGACAAACTAGTGTTTGAACTCAAGGATCGTTACTACCTGCGTGACCATGAAGTGGAAGATACGTCAGAATACGATGCACTGGTATCCAAAGAGTGGACCAGGCTGACCAAGGGCAAGACCGATATCGATTCGCTGTTGACCCTGTTTATCTGCATCGTGGGTGGCATTACACCCAAAACGACATTGCCTGAGAAAACGGCAAAAAGCCTGGTGAAAAAATTCCGCGACGAGGGATTTCAGCCAGAGCTGGCGACGGAATGGATTAAAACGGCTGCCCCCCATGAAAAGCAGGAAGGTTTGCTGGAAGACTGGAATAATTTTGTAGAGGAAGCTGGCAATTATTTGCTGGATGACTGGGATACCAATTACACCGGGGCCATGCGCTTTTTGGATGCGAATTGCCATATTGCGAAGCCGACAAAGAAATAAACTTGCAGCCATTCAGAGTTGAATGGCTGCACACACTTAAATATTAGGACTTGTGCAAAATTGTCCCAGCAAGGCTATCGCTTTTAGGAAACCTCCCTTGCAAGGGAGGTTCGTTGCGTTGGCAGACAATATATTGCCTGAAACCCCAACTTCACCGTAGCGACGAAGACAGTACTTTAGTACGCGGCTCCTAGGAGAGAAGCTACAACGCAGCTGGGGCGGTTTTGCGCAAGTCCTAATAATTACAAACTGAGCTCCAATACCTGACGACTGACATCCAGTGTCACGTCGCGTTTTTCACCCAGGCTGACCATGCGGTGGGTTTCCAGTGCCGACAGTATGGGCGCAATATCATTGCTGCCAAGCTGATAGTCGCTGAGACGGGTTTTGACGCCCATCTGTTCGAAGTAATCTTGCATGCGGCTGATGGCCGTTTCTATGCGGCTGTCTTCATCGCCATCGTGCAGACCCCAGACGCGTTCTGCAAATTGCAGTAACTTTGCCCGTTTGCCTTCCTTGCGTACGCGCAGCATGCTGGGCAGGACGATGGCCAGGGTTTGGGCGTGGTCAATATTGTGCAGGGCTGTCAGTTCATGGCCTATCATATGGGTTGCCCAGTCTTGTGGAACGCCAGTGGAAATCAGGCCATTCAAGGCCATGGTGGCACACCACATGAGATTGGCGCGTACATCATAATCTTCCGGATTGGCCAAGGCTTTCGGGCCTTCTTCGATCAGGGTCAGCAACAGGCCTTCGGCGAATCTGTCCTGTACCGGTGAATTGACCGGGTAGGTCAGATACTGTTCCATGATATGAACAAAGGCATCGACCGCACCATTGCCGATCTGGCGTACTGGCAGGGTATAGGTAGTGGTTGGGTCCAGCACGGAAAACTGCGGGAAGCAGTGACGGCTGGAGAAGGCCATTTTTGCCTTGATGGATTTGCGAGTGACGACACCGCCATTATTCATTTCCGAACCGGTGGCCGGCAGGGTCAACACACTGCCAAACGGCATCGCTTTGGTGACATTGCTGCCGCGTTTTTCCATGATGGCCCAAGGTTCGCCACCTTCAAACAAGGCTGCCGCTGCAATGAATTTGGTGCCATCAATAACAGAACCTCCGCCTACTGCCAGCAAAAAGTCTATCTTGCTTTGCTTGATGACTTCGACGGCCTTCATCAGGGTTTCATAGCTGGGATTGGGTTCGATGCCGGTAAATTCGGTGACCTTGCGTTCTCCCAGTGCGGTCATGACTTGATCGTACACGCCATTTTGTTTGATGCTGCCACCGCCGTAGAGCATCATTACATGGGCTTCGGCAGGGATGACTTTGTTCAGATCGGCAATGCGGCCTTTGCCAAACAATATCTGTGTCGGGTTGTAGAAATCAAAATTCAGCATGTTCATTTCCTCCAGAAAGAAGATATCTTAGCGCAAATATAAAAAATGAACCGGTCGTTCTTTTTTATTGTGATAAAAACAGGAAAACGGTCGGTTTTTTATGAAAATCAGGTGCCTGCTGTTTGGCCAGGCGGGTTTTCCATTCAGCGGCGGTTCTGGTTTGCAATGACTCTGTATCCAGGCTAAGGTCGGTGGCAACGCAAATCAGGGTGGATGGCTGGCACTGGCTGCTCAGCGCTTCCAGCATGGCCATATTGCGATATGGGGTTTCTATCAGTAATTGCGTCTGCTTTTCTTTTCTTGAGCGGTCTTCCAGTTCCTTGATGCGTTTTGCCCTGAGGGCTGCATCGGTAGGCAGGTAACCGTGAAAGGCAAAGCTTTGGCCGTTCAGTCCACTGCCCATCAGGGCCAGCAGCAGTGATGAGGGGCCAACCAGCGGGCGTACTTTGATCTGGCGCTTATGGGCCAGCCTGACCAGGTTGGCACCAGGGTCGGCCACCGCAGGCACGCCAGCCTCTGAGATCAGGCCCACATCATGTCCTTGCAATAGTGGCTGTAACAAACCTTCCAGCGCCTGTTCAGGTGTGTTGATGTTCAATTCTGAAATATGCATTTCCTGGATGCTGTGTTGCAATGGATGTTGCTGACTGAGGAACTTCAGATAGGCGCGGGTGGTTTTGGCGTTTTCAGCAACAAAGTACTGCAATTGTGCGCTGAATGCCTGCACGCTATCGGGGATGATGCTTGCCAGTAAATTGCCCTGTTGATTCTCATTGATGCCCAGGGTGTTGGGGATAAGGTAGAGCGTGCCTGTCATGGTGGTGAAATTCTCTTTGTTTTCGTTGTGTTCGTTGTATTCATTGTTTAAGGACTTTCGCAAAACCGCCCCGGCTACGTTGCAGTTACTTGCCAGGGTAATTTGTGAAAGTCCTGATGATAGGTTTTACATCTTAAAAAAACGCACTCCAGCGTTTCTTAGCATAGTGGTCAATGCAATCAGGGGCAGGCCGGTCAGGGCAGTCGGGTCTGTGCTTTGTATGCTTCCCAGTATGCTGACGCCCAGGGCTTCATTTTTGGCGCTGCCGGCGCAATCGTACGGTTGCTCTATGCGTAGATAGGCATCCAGTTCGGCATCGCTCAGGTCGCGGAATTGTACGGTAGTGGCAATGTCTTCGACTTGCAGACGAACCGGGGCATTCTGGCGTGTATCCAGTACACACAGGGCGGTATGAAATATCACTTCACGGCCACGCATCAATTGCAATTGCTTCAATGCATTTTCATGGTTGCCAGGTTTGCCGATTTGCAAATCATCCAGCGTGGCAACCTGGTCTGAGCCTATGATGATGGCTTCGCCCTGACTGGAGGCAATGGCCTCGGCTTTCTGGCGTGCCAGACGCAGCGCGGTATGTACCGGGCTTTCACCGTCGAACGGTGTTTCATCCAGCTCTGGTGCTATACTTTCGAATCCGAGTTGCAGTCTGCCTAATAATTCACGGCGATAGGCTGAGCTGGAGGCCAGAATGAGCCGGGTTGTTTGCTGGTTTATTTGCATTTTTGGACATGTGTGCCAGATTTTGCGCATAAAAATCATGAAAAATTAGCGCAAATTACGGCAATGCTTTGACTAAGAAGGTGTAATCCTGTTATTATCGCAGGTTTTCTGGGTTCAAATAATCCTATGCAAGCATTTGTGATCGACGCTTTCACGTTTTCTCGGCTCGAAGAGCAGCGTTCGGGAAGGTTTTTGGTTACAGATTTGCCCCGTCTGTCAGAAGAGAGTGCAAGTGCCGAAGGCGGATTGGACTGGACTCTGCAAGGTGGCAAGGACAAGCTGGGACATGCGCAGTTGAAATTGACTGTGGCTGGCTCGGTGCAGTTGTTGTGTCAGCGTTGCCTGACGCCGCTGGCATTTGAAATTGACTCTGAATCTGTATTGATACTCGCCAAAAACGAAGAAAATGCCGATGAAATAGACGCATTGCTTGATGATGACGAGGTCGATGTTGTAGTGGGTAGCAAAACATTCGATATCAAGGATTTGATAGAGGATGAGGCGCTACTGGCAATACCCCAATCGCCCAAACATGCAGTATGCCCGGATCAACCGTTGGCTTCAGCAAGTACTACTGCAGCGATTGAAGCAGAAGTCGGTAAAAAAGCATCACCTTTTGCTGTGCTGAAGAAAATTAATGGGCGTACCTAGTGGCATTATTCTGAAAAAACACTCAGGTCGAAGTATTGTTAGGGATTCTTGGCTGGTGATGATTGCACTCTCCAGTCAAGTGTGTTAAATTTTTAGAAACATTTTTTGAAGTATTAGGAGTTATCATGGCAGTTCAGCAAAACAAAAAGTCCCCATCCAAGCGTGGCATGCACCGTTCCCACGATTTCCTGGTTGCACCGCAACTGGGTATCGAGCCAACAACTGGTGAAACACATATGCGTCACCACATCAGCCCTAACGGCTTTTATCGTGGTCGTAAAGTATTGAAAACCAAGAACGACGAGTAATACCTGTTCCTGGTAAAAAAAGCGGCGTGACGAGTCCTGGACTTGGCGCCGCTTTTTTTCGTTAACCTGCATTTTGCCTGCACCTTGCCGAAATAATTTTTGCGTAAGTTCTATGATGGAATAGTGCGGGTGATTTCTTGAAATTTTGAGATAATTCCGCATTTGAAAAATTAATTCGGGATGATTCCAGTCTCGGTTTGATACACTAGCTGTTTCGGATTGAAGTTTCGTATCACTACATGACAATTAAAATTTCCATAGACTGCATGGGCGGAGATCATGGCCCGGCAGTTACCGTGGCAGCGGCCGTGGCGTTTGCCAACCGCGAGCCCGATGTTGAATTTCTTCTGGTGGGGACTGAGGCTGTCATTCAGGCTGAACTGAAGAAGTGTCACGCCAGCAATCATGCGCGCCTGAGAATCATCAATGCCACCGAAGTGGTGGAGATGGATGATCCGATCGAAGTTGCCTTGCGTCGCAAGAAAGATTCTTCCATGCGTGTGGCAATCAACCAGGTGAAGGAAGGCAATGCGCAGGCCTGCGTGTCTGCGGGCAATACCGGCGCCCTGATGGCCGTGTCGCGCTATGTGCTGAAAACCATGCAGGGCGTTGATCGTCCGGCCATCTGCAGTATTTTGCCGAACCAGAAAAATTTACCGACCTACATGCTTGACTTGGGCGCGAACGTGGATTGCGAGCCCCTGCATTTGCATCAGTTTGCCATCATGGGTTCTGCCCTGGTGTCGGCGCTGGAAGGCAAGGACAAGCCCAGCATAGGCTTGCTGAACGTCGGTGAAGAAGATATCAAGGGCAATGACATGGTCAAGAAGACGGCGCAACTGCTGCGTGCCGATCATGAGCGTGGCATCCTGAATTTTTATGGCAATGTCGAAGGCAATGACATCTTTGAGGGCACGACCGACATCGTCGTTTGCGACGGTTTTGTTGGTAATGTCACCTTGAAAGCAGCCGAGGGTATGGGGCGTTTCGTCAAAACCACCCTGACCTCATCGTTCAAGAGCAATCCCCTGAATATGCTGGGTGCCTTGCTGGCGCGTGGTGCGCTGAAATCCATATCGCGCACCATGAATCCCTCCAATTATAATGGCGGCAGTTTGCTGGGCCTGCGTGGCCTGGTATTCAAAAGCCATGGCAGTGCAGACAAATATAGTTATGAATGGGCAATACAGCGCGCATTTGATGCCGCAAAAAATGATGTATTGTCCCGCATCGCGACCACAATGGCAAAATTGATGCCCATTGCAGAAGTAGCTGCAGTCGCTCCGGACAACAACGAACTCTTGGTACAAAAAACCGCATGACTTTCTTTAGCAAAATTATCGGTACTGGCAGCTACCTGCCTCCCAACAAAGTAAGTAATCAGGAATTGACCGACCAACTGGCGGCAAAGGGTATAGAAACCTCGGATGAATGGATATTCTCGCGCAGTGGTATTTCGTTCCGTCACTATGCTGAGCCTGAGGTTACTTCCAGTGATCTGGCGGTAGAGGCCGCAAAGAAGGCGCTGGATGCTGCAAAAATGCAGCCGAATGATATTGATCTGATCGTCCTGGCGACATCGACACCGGATTTTCTGGGTGGCTTTCCTAGTACTGCCTGCGTGGTGCAGAACAAGCTGGGCATCAACAATGGCGCAGCTGCCATGGATGTGCAGGCAGTGTGTAGTGGCTTCATGTATGCGATGTCGGTGGCTGACAGCATGATCAAGTCGGGCAGCCATAAAAATGTGCTGGTGATCGGCGCTGAAGTATTTTCCAAGATACTGAATTTTGAAGACCGCACCACATGCGTGCTGTTTGGTGATGGTGCTGGTGCGATCGTGATGTCCCGTTCTGATGAGCCGGGCGTGCTGGCAACCAAGCTGCATGCCGACGGCAGTCACGCCAATATTCTGTGTGTGCCTGGCAATGTACAGGGTGGTGTGGTGGCTGGCAGTGCTTTCCTGTATATGGATGGCCCGGCGGTGTTCAAGCTGGCTGTATCCGTGCTGGAAAAAGTAGCCAACGAAGCCCTGGAAATTGCTGGTCTGAAAACCGATCAGATTGACTGGCTGATACCGCACCAGGCCAATATACGCATCATGCAGAGCACGGCAAAAAAAATGCGCTTGCCTATGGATAAAATGGTGGTGACGGTTGATCAGCATGGCAACACCTCCGCTGCATCGATACCGCTGGCGCTGGATCTGGCCGTGCGTGATGGCCGGGTACAACCAGGCCATACGGTTTTGCTTGAAGGCGTGGGTGGTGGCTTTACCTGGGGTGCAGCCATAGTCAAGATGTAATTCAGGATGTAATCAGTAGTAGCTGCTAGTGAACTGTAACAATTGAAAACAGAGTGTCTGTCACGCGCGCGCCGACCATGGCTGTGTTGCAAATGCTCGCGATAGTCCCACTATCGCTGTGCTTTGCGCCTTGCTCTGATCGACGGGCACGCGCCATTCACCTCTGTTTCAACTGTTACAGTCCACTAGTAATACACAAATAATATATAAACAGAGATATAGATAGATATGACGCAATTTGCATTTGTCTTTCCCGGTCAGGGCTCGCAGGCCATAGGCATGTTGAACGGCTTCGCCGACAATGCCGTAGTCCAGCAAACCATCGCCGAGGCATCTGATGCCCTGAAGCTTGATCTGGGTAAACTGATCAACGAAGGCCCGAAAGAGGCGCTGGACCTGACAACTAACACGCAGCCAGTCATGTTGACAGCTGCCGTAGCCTGTTACCGTGCGTGGATAGCTGCCGGTGGCCCGATACCAAAATTGGTCGCTGGCCATAGTCTGGGTGAGTATTCGGCTCTGGTGGCCGCAGGTGTGATCGCCTTTGCTGATGCTGTGCCCATGGTGCGTTTCCGTGCGCAATCCATGCAGGATGCGGTGCCTGTCGGGCAGGGCGGCATGGCTGCCATCCTTGGCTTGTCGGATGAAGATGTCAAGCTGGCCTGTGCTGAGGCAGTATCCGGCACACCAGGCGAGGTGGTTGAAGCCGTCAATTTCAATGCGCCTGCGCAAGTGGTGATTGCCGGTAGCAAGGCTGCGGTTGAGCGTGCCTGTGAAATCGCCAAAGCCAAAGGTGCCAAGCGCGCCTTGTCTTTGCCGGTATCTGCACCTTTCCATTCATCCCTGTTGAAGCCGGCATCGGATAAATTGCGTGATTACCTGGCAGGTATCAATTTTTCTGCGCCGGTCATTCCACTGATCAACAACGTCGACGTAACTGTGCTGAATACGCCCGAGTCTATCCGCGATGCGCTGGTAAGGCAGGCTGCCAGCCCGGTGCGCTGGGTGGAAACCATTAATAAAATGCACGCTGATGGTATCAGCCATGTCATTGAATGCGGTCCAGGCAAGGTATTGACCGGCCTGACCAAGCGCATTCAGGCAGAGTTGATTGGCGATGCTGTATTTGATCAGGCAAGTTTGGATAAAGTATTGGAAATCTTGAAATGACACAACAATTGGAAAATCAGATTGCCCTGGTTACCGGGGCTTCACGTGGCATAGGTAAGGCAATTGCAGTCGGTCTGGCAAAGGCGGGCGCAAAAGTCATCGGCACGGCAACGTCCGAATCCGGCGCTGCCGCCATTACCGCCTATCTGGAAGAAGTTGCACCAGGTGCGGGCAAGGGCGTGGTATTCAACGTCAATGAGGTTGAGCGTAGTGCCAGCCTGGTGGAAGAAATACAGAAAGAATTTGGTGGTCTGTCCATTTTGGTGAATAACGCCGGCATTACCCAGGATCAATTGGCCATGCGCATGAAGGAAGAAGAGTGGGATAACGTTATTTCCACCAATCTGAGCGCTGTGGCCCGTCTCTCGCGTGCGGTATTGCGTGGCATGATGAAGGCCAAGGGTGGTCGCATCATCAATATTACTTCCGTTGTCGGTTCTTCCGGTAATCCGGGGCAAATGAACTATGCTGCTGCCAAGGCTGGCGTGGCTGGCATGAGTCGTGCATTGGCCAGGGAAATTGGCAGCCGTAATATCACGGTTAATTGCATTGCACCCGGTTTTATTGATACGGATATGACCCGGGCATTGACTGATGAGCAAAAAGCCGCAATTTTGCAGCAAATTCCACTTGCAAAACTGGGGCGTCCGGAAGATATTGCAGCTGCAACTGTGTTTTTGGCATCACCGGATGCTGGATATATTACTGGTACAACACTGCATGTGAATGGCGGAATGTACTTGGCGTAATCATTTTGTTGATTTTTACCTGTAACTTCGACGAAAATAACAGGAGTTATTGCTGAAGATCGGGGGCTTGCTTTTTTTGCTCACAAACCTGCTAAAATGCGCGCACTTTCTGTAGGCCCTTATTTTTTTGATTTTTTCACTGGAGACACACATGTCCGATATCGAACAACGCGTTAAGAAAATCGTCGCTGAACAACTGGGCGTCGCTGAAGCTGACATCAAAATCGAATCCTCTTTCGTGGACGATTTGGGTGCAGATTCTTTGGACACAGTTGAATTGGTGATGGCACTCGAAGACGAATTCGAAATGGAAATCCCTGACGAACAAGCTGAGAAAATCACGACTGTTCAACAAGCGATTGACTACGCTAAAGCCCACCTCAAGGCCTAATAGTCGAATTTTTTCAAATCCAGGAGAAGCGCTTGAGTCGTTCGCTTAAACGTCGAGTCGTCGTTACCGGGCTCGGTTGTATTTCGCCAGTCGGCAATACTATTGCAGATGCTTGGGGTGCCATCACTGCTGGGCAGTCCGGTATCGCTACGATCACCAAATTTGATGCAACTCCCTTCACCACGCATTTTGCCGGTGAAGTGAAAGGCTTCAATGTCGAAGACTACATGCCGGCAAAAGAAGCGCGCAGCATGGATACGTTCATCCACTACGGCATTGCCGCAGGGGCGCAGGCTTTTGTAGATAGCGGTCTGACCGTTACCGAAGAAAATGCAGAACGCATCGGCGTGATTGTTGGCTCTGGTATTGGCGGTCTGCCTCTGATTGAAGAAACCAAAGAAACCCTGATAGAGCGTGGACCACGCCGTATCAGTCCTTTCTTTGTGCCTGCTTCCATCATCAACATGATTTCTGGCCATCTTTCCATCAAGTATGGTTTGAAAGGCCCGAATCTGGCAATCGTCACGGCATGTACGACCGGCTTGCACTGCATCGGTTCTGCCGCACGCATGATCGTCTACGGTGATGCTGACGTGATGATCGCTGGTGGTGCAGAATCGACGATTTCGCCCCTGGGTTTGGGCGGCTTTGCTTCTGCGCGTGCGCTGTCGACCAGAAACGATGATCCTGCCACATCTTCCCGTCCTTGGGACAAGGACCGTGACGGTTTTGTCCTGGGTGAAGGTGCTGGTGTCATGGTGTTGGAAGAGTATGAACATGCCAAGGCACGTGGTGCGAAAATCTATGCTGAAGTCATCGGCTTTGGCATGAGCGGTGATGCTTATCACATCACTTCGCCTACTATGGATGGTCCGCGTCGCAGCATGATCAATGCGATGAAGGATGCTGGCATCAATCCTGAGCAAATTGCTTACCTGAACGCGCATGGTACATCGACGCAGATTGGTGACAAGAACGAAACCGACGCGATCAAGGCAACCTTTGCTGACCATGCCTACAAAATTACCGTGAATTCGACCAAGTCGATGACCGGTCATTTACTGGGTGGTGCAGGTGGTCTTGAATCCGTGTTCACGGTGCTGGCCCTGCACAATCAGGTGTCGCCACCGACGATCAACATCTTCAATCAAGACCCTGAATGCGATCTCGATTACTGTGCCAATACGGCACGGAATATGAAGATCGAATATGCAATGAAAAATTCGTTCGGCTTCGGTGGAACGAATGGCACTTTGATATTTGCAAAAGCCTGATTCGGAAAAGAATCAATCCTGGCACTTCGTTTCTGTTTGAAATGAAGTGCCATTTTTTTTGTAGTCGTGTCCACCATGTCTATTTCACTGTTTGCTGAAATCAGGCCTTCACGTGTCCTGCTTGCTGTATTAACTGGCATGGCAGGTCTGGCGCTTGCCAGCGTGAGTCTGGTGATCTGGCAGTCGGGCATGGCAGTGGCGGTGAAAGCCTTGCTGTGGGTGGCCGCCGCGTGCCTGATTGTGCTTCAGTTATACCGGGCCTGGTGTAAGGAGACGCGGTTCTGCAAACTGAGTATTGCCGACAGTGGTTCCATGATCTTGCATGAACCTGCGGGTGCTATTCATCATGCGGGCCTGACCGTGAGCTTGAGTCCCAAAAGCCGCTTGCTACCGCAATTGCTGTCAATTTTTCTGATTGATGAGCAGGGCCGGGAACATAAGTTGCTAATTTTGCCTGATTCTGTGAATCCTGTTGTTTTTCGGGCATTGAAAGTAAGCCTGATGTGGATTAGCCAGCACTATGTGAAATGAAATGTTACCTCTGTGAAGGAACTTTTAGCAATAATGAGTACTCTGACCGGGTATAAATCGCGTATGTTGACGTTAATAAAATGCATTTGCCGCTTTTGTACGCTGCACTTTGCGCATATAGGAATGAATGAGTGACGACAGAACGCGAAATTGATCAGCTATTGGTTGAGCGCGTCCAGCGTGGTGACAAAAAAGCATTCGAGCTTCTGGTTTCCAAATATCAAAGGAAATTAATGCGGCTCGTGTCCCGGCTCGTCTATGATCATGCCGAAGCAGAAGATGTAGTACAGGAAGCATTTATCAAGGCATACCGTGCCTTGCCGAATTTTCGTGGCGAGTCCGCGTTTTACACCTGGCTGTACAGGATAGGTGTGAATACCGCGAAAAACCACCTGGTAACGCAAGGGCGCAGGGCGCCGACTTCGACGGATGCCGATGTCGATGAAGCAGAAAGTTTTTCCGATGCAGAAGGTCTGAGAGATATTAATACGCCAGAATCCCTGCTTGCCAGCAAGCAGATCGCAGAAACGGTGAATAGCGCCATGTCCACCTTGCCGGAAGAATTGCGGAACGCAATCACCCTGCGCGAGATAGAAGGCCTGAGCTATGACGAAATCGCGGAAGTCATGCTGTGCCCGATAGGAACGGTACGCAGCAGGATATTCAGGGCACGAGAGGCCATCGCTGAAAAATTGCGGCCTCTGCTAGGTACAACGCTGGAGCAGCGCTGGTAAACCAGGCTGGCACGGCACAAGGCAGTAAAAAACGAATTCAAAATAAGTGGTAAAAGGTGAAAATTATGGACAAAAGCACAAATCAACATGAGAGCATTTCCGCCATGGCAGATGGCGAGCTCAGTGATGCTCAACTGGATTCCTTGCTGGCAGGTTTGAACCAGCCCGGAAACAAGGACGCCTGGGAAATTTATCACCAGATTGGTGATGTGCTGCGTTCCGAAGAACTGGCTGTGAGTTTCAGTGCAGATTTTTCCAGTCGGCTGTCGGCAAGACTGGATGCAGAGCCTGCCATCCTGGCACCAAATGCGCTGATCAGAAATGATGCTCCTGCTGCCCAGAAAGGGGTGAAGGGGCAGAAATTTCTAGGCTCTTACGTAGCGGTAGCCAGCGCTGCCGCAGCTGCAGTGTTTGCCTTCATTCTGGCCCCGCAACTGCCATTCATGCACAACGGCCAGGATGTTGCTACGCAGGTCAGCAGCAAGCCTGCACCTACAGGCAATGTGCAACTGGCATCGCATGGTGACAGTACGCCCATGTCGGCACTGGCAGTGAATAGCAGCCAGAATCCAGCCGTCATGGAAAAAAATGCCCAGGCCAATGACAAGCTGGCAGCCGACATGCCGGATATGTTGCGTGATCCGCGTATCGATAGTTACCTGCAGGCCCATCAGCGTTTTTCACCTTCATTGAATAACGCTACACAGTACGTTACCCGTGCCAATGCCGTTTCAGCCGCTTCGGAAAAATAAGTATGATGTGCGTATGGCGTTTTAAGATCGCGGTGGCGGGATCTGCCTGCTTGCTGAGTGCATTGATGGCACCGGCAGCAGCGCAGGATTCGTCGGAAGACCGACGGGAAGTACATGGCGTTTTGCGAAAAATGCAGGCATCTGCGCAGAAACTGAATTACTCGGGCACCTTCGTGTACCAGCAGGCGAATCAGATTCGCACTTCCAGAATTACCCATATTCTCGAAGCTCGCAATGAACTGGAAAAATTGGAAATTCTGGATGGTCAGCCGCGTGAATATGTGCGGAAAAATGATGAAGTCATGTGTTACTTGCCAGAAAGTAAGACATTGCAGGTAGAAAAAAATGTCACGCAAGAAGTTTTTCCTGCCTTGCTGACCTCCAATGCGCATGCGCTCCCCGAGTCATATTCGATCAAAAAAGCAGAACTCAGCCGCGTTGCCGGCATCGATTGCCAGACGTATTCACTGGAGCCACGTGATGCTTCCCGCTATGGCTATCGCCTGTGCGTAGAGCGTGATTCAGGGCTGTTGTTGCGTGCACAGACACTGAATCCCAAGAATGAGGTGATAGAGCAAATCGCCTTTACCCAGTTGACGATAGGTGATATCGATAAACAGAAGGTCAGGCCTACTTTTCAAAATACTGCACAATGGCAGGTTGAAAATTTGACGGTGCAGTCCAATATCAATTCTGGTTGGGTTGTAAAATCCTTGCCAGCCGGATTCAAGAAGATTCGTGAAATGAAACGTCTGATTCCTGCGTCAGCTACTGCCAAAAGCAGTGAGGCAAATGCAGCGAAGGCGCATCAGGTCATACAAATGATTTTTTCTGACGGGTTGGCGGCAATTTCCGTTTTTATTGAACCAGATAGTGATAATCGCACGGAAGGTAGTCTGCAGCAGGGCGCTATGACCATCATGGGCAAGCGTCATGCTGAATACTGGCTGACCGTGGTGGGTGAGGTACCGGCAGGCGCAATCCGGCAGGTAATGAACTCGATTGAATTTAAACCTAGATAAGCGAATGACGCCATGAACGTGAACAAACTTTTTCCAATTGAAAAAATTGCTTCCACACTGGTACTGAGTGCCTGCGTGGGTTTGGTCGTACCAACAGCAATCAATGCCAACCCGGTCGCATTGGCGGCCCCGGTAACAGGCTTGCCTGACTTCACCGAATTGGTGGAAAAATCCGGCCCAGCCGTGGTGAACATCAGGACAACAGAAAAAGTCCCTACCGGTCAGAATGCAAATGGTCTGGATGATGACCAGATGCAAGAATTTTTCCGCCGCTTCTTTGGTGTGCCTGTACCTACACCTACGCCAAAAGCGCAGCCTACACCAAAAAATCGCAAGCAGACACCACAGGCACAGGAGGAAGAAGTGCCGCGCGGTGTTGGTTCCGGTTTCATCATCTCGCAGGATGGTTTCGTCTTGACGAATGCCCACGTGGTCGAGGGCGCTTCTGAAGTGTATGTCAAGCTGACGGACAAACGTGAATTCAAGGCCAAGGTGATTGGTGCTGATCGTCGCACTGACGTCGCCGTATTGAAAATTGACGGCAACAAGTTGCCACGCGTCACCATCGGTGATTCTGACAAGATCAAGGCTGGTGAATGGGTGATTGCCATCGGCTCTCCGTTTGATCTCGACAATACCGTGACAGCCGGCATTATTTCTGCTAAGGCACGTGATACCGGTGATTACCTACCGTTGATACAGACTGACGTAGCGGTTAATCCAGGTAATTCTGGTGGCCCGCTGATCAATATGCGCGGTGAAGTTATTGGTGTGAATTCCCAGATATATAGCCGTTCTGGCGGCTACATGGGCATCTCGTTTGCGATCCCGATTGATGAAGCCATGCGCGTCGTCGAACAATTGAAATCTGCCGGTAAAGTTGTGCGTGGTTACCTTGGTGTGGAACGTATTGATGTACCGAAAGAAGTGGCAGAAGGCCTGGGTCTGGCAAAAGCCCAGGGTGCACTGATACAGCGTGTTATGCCTGGTTCTCCAGCTGAAAAAGCCGGAGTTGAAGTCGGTGACGTGATCCAGAAAGTAAATGGCACTGTCATCGAAAAAGCAGTGGACCTGAACCGTATCGTTGGCGACATCAAACCTGGTGGCAAGGCGACAGTGACAGTCTGGCGCAAAGGTGGCGCAAAAGATATCGTGATCACGGTCGCTGAAGCCGATGCTGAAAAAACCCCTGCTGCCAAAACTGGCAAACAAAAAGCTGAACCTGCTGTCAATGTATTTGGCCTGTATGTGACTGACCTGAGCGATGCGCAAAAGCGTGAATCTCAAGTCAGTGGCGGCGTTATCCTGGAAAGTGTGGATGGCGGCGCTGCCAAGGCGGGCTTGCAGGCTGGTGACATCATTACCCGTGTGAATAATTCCGATATCAAGGATGCCAAGGAATTTGCTGCGGTAATGGCGAAAGTGGATGCCAAGAAAGCAGTGTTGCTGCTGGTGAAACGTGGTGAAGTATCCAAGTTTGTTGCCGTCCGTCCGACTGCCCAATAAACCGGTCTGATAGCAAAAAAGGCCACCTGTTCAGGTGGCCTTTTTTATTTGGCTACGACTTGGTGGCACCGATCGCAGCGACTTATAATATAGGTGTAATGACGCAAATGTGATTGCGGATAACCTGATTGGCAAGATGATGATTCAATTTACCCTATACTCGCGCAGCTATTGCCATCTGTGTGACGACATGCTGGAGCAGTTGCAAGCCTACAGCCCGGAATATGGTTTTACAGTCAAAGTGGTCGATGTTGACCAGGACGATGAACTGCTGGCCGCATACGATGAGCTGGTGCCTGTCCTGGTTGGGCAGAAGCAAGGGCAAGAGCAACAGCAGCGCATCTGCCATTATTTTTTAGACCCCGCGGCACTGAAAGCATTTTTCCATGCATGACCTGATACCTGGCTTGCCCCTGTTTGATTACGAAACCGAAGTGATTTGTGGTGTTGATGAAGCCGGGCGTGGCCCGCTGGCAGGACCGGTGATGGCGGCTGCCGTGATTCTTGATCCGCAACGTCCAATACCGGGCTTGCGCGATTCCAAAAAGCTCAGTGAAGCAAAGCGTGAGCTGCTGGCAGTAGAAATCAAGCAGCATGCGCTGGCATGGTGTATCGCCGAATGCTCGGAACAGGAAATCGACGAACTCAATATCCTGCAAGCCACCATGCTGGCCATGCGCCGCGCGGTTGAAGGATTGTCTGTAACACCGACACTGGCCCTGATTGATGGCAACCGCTGCCCGGTCATGGCTGTTCCTTCCGAAGCCATCGTCAAGGGCGATGACAAGGTGGCAGCCATATCGGCCGCATCCATACTCGCCAAAACTGCGCGCGACCATGTTTTGATGCAATTGCATGAAACCTATCCCCAGTATGCGCTGGACCAGCACAAGGGTTATCCGACCGCATTGCATCTGGAACGCCTGCGCGAACACGGCGTGTCACCGATACACAGAAAATCGTATGCGCCCGTGAAGGCATTGCTCAAATAAATACACCCTACATGAAATCGATTACCTCTCGCGACAATCCGCTCTACAAGGAATTCAAACATCTGGCTACCAGCGCGCAGGCCTTGCGCAAGGCGGGCCGTACCTTGCTGGATGGCGTGCATCTGTGTCAGGCCTATTCCCAGCATCACGGTTTACCGCAATGCTGCATCGTTGCTGAAGGCAGCCTGTATCATCCTGAAGTGACCGCTATTCTGGCAAATATAGAACAGCAGGCAGTCCAGTGCATTTGCCTGCCAGATGCGCTGTACAAGGCCTTAAGTCAGGTTGAGCATGGTGTGGGCCTGATGTTTGTGATTGCTACACCGGCGCAGCAACTGCCAGCAGCATTGGCTGTGTCCTCGGTCGTGCTTGACAACTTGCAAGACCCGGGCAACCTGGGTTCCATTTTGCGTAGTGCCGCAGGTGCCGGCATACGCAACGTGTTTTGCAGTATAGGAACAGCTGCGGCCTGGTCACCCAAGGTCATGCGGGCCGGCATGGGGGCGCATTTCCTGCTCAACATTTTTGAAAACGTGGACCTGGCTGAACTGCTGGAGAATGCCAGCATTCCCGTATTGGCAACCAGCTCGCATACCAAACAAACCATATACCAGACTGACCTGAGCAAGGATGTGGTCTGGCTGTTTGGTCATGAAGGGCAGGGCGTGTCACCAGAGTTGATGGCGATGGCCAGCAAAACCGTGACTATTCCCCAGCAGGCAGCCATAGAATCGCTGAACGTGGCAGCCAGCGCTGCCATCTGTTTTTTTGAACAGGTTAGGCAGCAACTGGGCCAGTCGAATTAATACTGTTGATATCAATAAACCCGAACGTCAGATTTAATTTCCTGCAATATCGTGGTGGATATTTCTTCAATCGACTTGGCGGTCGATGACAGCCAGCGTATGCCTTCCCGTTTCATCATCAACTCTGCTTCATTGACTTCGTAACGGCAATTTTCCAGCGATGCATATTTGCTGCCGGGGCGACGTTCATTACGGATTTCCGACAGACGTTCTGGCGCAATGCTCAGTCCGAAGATCTTGCCCTTGAATTCGGGCAGGGCCGAAGGCAATCTGCCGCGTTCAAAATCATCCGGTATCAAGGGGTAATTGGCTGCCTTGATGCCATACTGCATCGCCAGATAAAGGCTGGTCGGGGTCTTGCCTGAACGCGAAACACCGACCAGTATCACATCTGCCGTCGATAAATTCTTGTTCGACTGACCATCGTCATGTGCAAGGGAAAAATTGATAGCCTCAATGCGGTTTTTATATTCCTCAGAATCGGCAATATTGTGGCTGCGCCCTATGGTATGGGTGGATTTGATCCCCAATTCCTGTTCCAGCGGCGACACAAACGTCTGTATCAGGTCCATATGCAGACCCTTGGACTTGAAAACCACGCCAGCCAGGTCGGTTTTTACCAGGGTGGAAAAGACGATGGGGCGGTTACCATCGGCATTGAACGCGTCATTGATGCGACGTACGGCATCATGGGCTTTATCAAGAGTATCAATGAAAGGCAGACGGACTTGCTTGAATTTCAGGTCAAATTGCGTCAGCACGGAATGCCCGAAGGTTTCTGCCGTAATACCCGTGCCGTCTGACACAAAGAACACGGTACGGTTGGCGGCTGGCCTTGTTTGTTGAGGGGAGTCTGGCATAGTTATTTTGATATGGTTAATTAAATATATTTATAAGGGGTGTCTGTACGGTTTTTGTAAGATTTTTTATATAAGTACAAACAAAAAACACAGCAAATTCTCATTTGCTTGAGAAATTCTTGCGAGACACAATGTAAAATGCTGCAACAGCATGTTCAAGGACGTGTTGAGATGTGTTTTTGGTATAGCTGGTGGGTCAATAAAAAAGCACATCTCAATACGCCCTCAGCAGCTCGCCTCAAGAATAACAAAAAAACAGTGGGAGACGAAGCTGTAGGGCAAAGATTTCTTACCATCAAAAAGAGGTTGTTATGTCCAACGCAGCAAATACCGAAGCAACTTATGTTGCCTCGTTTGAGCATTTACGCATGACGGATGTTGAATCCGTCGGCGGGAAAAATGCATCATTAGGCGAAATGATCAGCCAGCTGGCCACTGCCGGGGTGCGGGTACCTGGTGGTTTTGCCACCACAGCGCAGGCGTTTCGTGATTTTCTTGCTCATAGTATCGACGGTGGCCTGCCTTTGGCCCAGCGTATCGCTGATCGTCTTGAACACCTGAACATTGATGATGTCAAGGAACTGGCAAAAGCCGGTGCCGAGATTCGCCAGTGGATAATCGACACCCCTTTCCAGCCACGTCTGCAAACGGAAATCGAAGCCTTCTACAATAAACTGGTTGCCGAATCCACCGCAGAAATGTCCTTCGCCGTGCGCTCTTCTGCTACCGCTGAAGATTTGCCGGATGCGTCTTTCGCTGGCCAGCAAGAAACTTTCCTTAACGTCGTCGGTATCGACAATGTGCTGGAAGCGATGAAACATGTCTTCGCCTCTTTGTACAACGACAGGGCGATTTCTTACCGTGTCCATAAAGGCTTCACCCACGCTGAAGTCGCCTTGTCTGCTGGTGTGCAGCGCATGGTGCGTTCGGATCTGGGTGCCGCTGGCGTCATGTTCACGATAGATACCGAATCCGGCTTCAAGGATGTGGTGTTTATCACATCCAGCTATGGCCTCGGTGAAACCGTAGTCCAGGGTGCGGTAAATCCGGATGAATTCTATGTCCACAAACCTATGCTGGAACAGGGTAAATTGCCCGTCATTCGTCGCAATATCGGCTCCAAACTGATCAAGATGGAATTTACCGGTGAAGCCAAGGCCGGTCGTTCCGTCAAGACCGTGGATGTACCTGTGGAATTGCGTAACCGTTATTCGCTGAATGACACCGAGGTGGTGGAGCTGGCTAAATACGCGACCATCATTGAAAAGCATTATGGCCGCCCTATGGACATAGAATGGGGTAAAGATGGTCGTGACGGCAAGCTGTACATCCTGCAAGCGCGTCCAGAAACCGTCAAGTCTCAGCAAAAACCAACAGATGCACAGCAACGCTTCAAACTGAAGGGCAGTGGCACAGTCCTGGTATCAGGCCGTGCGATTGGTCAGAAGATAGGTGCAGGCCGTGTGCGTGTGATTCATGATCCGTCAGAGATGGAAAGAGTACAACCGGGCGATGTGCTGGTGGCTGACATGACCGATCCGAACTGGGAACCAGTCATGAAGCGTGCTGCCGCTATCGTCACCAACCGTGGTGGCCGTACCTGCCACGCGGCAATTATTGCGCGTGAACTGGGTGTACCTGCTGTGGTGGGCTGTGAAGATGCGACGGACGTGCTGAAAGACGGCACCCTGGTGACCGTCTCTTGCGCCGAAGGTGATGAAGGCAAGATTTACGATGGCCTGCTGGAAACCGAAGTCACAGAAGAGTTGCGTGGCGAATTGCCGAAGTTGCCGTTGAAGATCATGCTCAACGTTGGCAACCCTCAACTGGCGTTTGACTTCCAGTCGGTACCTAATGAAGGTGTCGGCCTGGCACGTCTGGAATTCATCATCAACAATAATATTGGCGTACATCCGAAAGCGATTCTGGAGTACCCGAATATTGATGCAGATCTGAAAAAAGCAGTGGAATCCGTGGCCCGTGGCCATGCTTCACCCAAGGCTTTTTATGTCGACAAACTGGCCGAAGGCGTGGCGACCATTGCTGCGGCATTCTGGCCTAAAAAAGTCATCGTGCGCCTGTCTGATTTTAAATCCAATGAGTACAAGAAACTCATAGGTGGTTCCCGCTACGAACCGGATGAAGAAAATCCTATGCTGGGTTTCCGTGGTGCAGCGCGTTATCTGGCACCAGACTTTGCCGAATGTTTCGACATGGAATGCCAGGCAATGAAGCGCGTACGTAACGACATGGGCCTGACCAATGTGGAAATCATGGTGCCTTTCGTTCGTACACTGGGCCAGGCAGAAAAAGTTGTGAATCTGCTGGCAAAAAATGGCCTGCGCCGTGGTGAAAATGGCCTGCGCCTGATCATGATGTGTGAAGTGCCATCGAACGCGATACTGGCTGAAGAATTCCTGCAATTCTTTGACGGTTTCTCTATCGGTTCGAATGACCTGACGCAATTGACGCTGGGCCTGGATCGCGATTCCGGCATGGAACTGCTGGCTGCCGACTTTGACGAGCGTGATCCTGCCGTGCGCGCTCTGTTGTCACGCGCTATCGCTGCCTGCCGCAAGCTGGATAAATATGTAGGCATTTGTGGCCAGGGGCCTTCGGATCATCCTGACTTTGCCGAATGGCTGATGAAAGAGGGAATTGAATCCATTTCCCTGAATCCTGATTCAGTCATCGACACCTGGCAGAAGCTGGCAGCGGTTTCCAAATAAGCCTGGTTGAGTATTTGTTTCTGTCCGGAAAAACGGGAATGTCTGAACTGACATTCCCGTTTTTTTCTTGTTGGTGCGCCGCAACATAAATGATTTTGGACCCTTGTATTTTCTTGAATTAGGACTAGACTACCGGTGTCGAAACTTAAGAAAAAGAAAATCAATACTTCAACAAAATTCCTGGAAAAGCCCTCGCTACCGAGTAGGTAACGAGGGCTTTTTTGTGAGTAAATTCCTACGACGATTACCGATGAAAAATATAAGCAGTTCGTAGAGAATGCAAAAGCAGCAGAGTCACTGGTGGTATAAAAATTGATAAGGAGAACAAGAAAATGAACGGATGGATGATGTGGTTGGTGTTGGCGGGCGTGGTCGTGATACTGGAACTGTTCACGGGCACATTTTATTTGTTGATGATATCTCTGGGTCTGGTAGCTGGCGCGATAGCGGCCGTATTTCAATTTAATGCCGCCAGTCAGATGATCGTGGTGGCGATTGTTGGCTCAGTCGCCACTGCGGCTCTGCACAAAAGCAAATACGGCTGGAAAGAAAATGCTAATGCAGCACGCGACCCCAACGTCAACATGGATATAGGCCAAAGCCTGCAGGTCGATGACTGGAAAGATCAGGGTAATGGCAAATTTGTGGCACGCGCCATGTATCGCGGTGCCATGTGGGATGTGGAATTACAGCACTCGGCTGGCTATCCCGGTGCTTATATGATTGAAGAAATACAAGGTAGCCGCTTGCTTGTGAAGCCGTGCTGACAACAAATAAAAATCAGTTGCATCAGTTTTTTAGCGTAAATAAAAAATCATTTAAATAACAATAAAGGTAAGAAAATGGAAAATATAGGTACAGTCGCTCTGGTTTTACTGATCTTGGGTGTCGTGTTTATCTTCAAGACCATCAATGTCGTGCCGCAGCAGCATGCTTGGGTGGTCGAGCGTTTGGGTAAATACCACGCCACGCTGGGGCCAGGTTTGAATATCGTGGTGCCCTTTGTTGATCGCATCGCCTACAAGCACATCCTGAAAGAAATTCCGCTGGATGTACCGCCGCAAGTGTGTATCACCAGGGACAATACGCAATTGCAGGTGGATGGCATATTGTATTTCCAGATCACCGATGCCATGCGCGCCTCATATGGTTCTTCCAACTATATTGCGGCGATCACGCAACTGGCACAAACCACCTTGCGTTCGGTCATCGGTAAAATGGAACTGGATAAAACCTTTGAAGAGCGTGATCACATCAACACCACCATCGTCAATGCGATTGATGAATCTGCTGCCAACTGGGGTGTCAAGGTCCTGCGTTATGAAATCAAGGATTTGACGCCACCAAAAGAAATCTTGCATGCCATGCAGGCGCAGATTACGGCTGAACGTGAAAAACGTGCCCTGATCGCTGCTTCTGAAGGCCGCAAGCAAGAGCAAATCAATATCGCCACCGGTGAACGTGAAGCATCGATTGCCAAATCCGAAGGTGAAAAACAGGCTTCCATCAACCGTGCAGAAGGTCAGGCTGCTGCCATTCTGTCGATTGCAGAAGCCAGCGCCGAGGCGATACGCAAGACTGCTGCCGCAATGCAATCGCCAGGTGGTGCTGATGCAGCCAACCTGAAAGTGGCTGAGCAATATGTAGCAGCGTTTGCCAATCTGGCGAAAACCAATAACTCGATTATCGTCCCGGCCAATCTGGGTGATATGAGTGGCCTGATCGCTACCGCCATGCAAGTTGCCAAGTCACAAAAGCCTGCCATCATCGAGTCGCCACGACGACCCGTCTAAATTGAAGGGGAGGCGTGACAGGCCTTCCTGAATCCCTGATTTCATCCCCATTGCTGTACTGCTGGCACCTATCAGGTGCCAGCAGCGCCGCTGCATTTCCGCACACATCGGAACATATAGAAGAAGAGGCTATTCATGTTTGAAATTATCCTGGCAGTCAGTGTTGTCGCCCTGATTCTGCTGTTTTATACCAGTAATATCCTGGTGTATATCTCGAATGAAAAAATCGGTATCGTAGAAAAGAAATGGTCTACCGGCGGTTCTGTACAGCAAGGCTTTATTGCGCTGAATGGTGAAGCCGGTTTCCAGCCCGAAGTCTTGCGCGGTGGTTTTCATGTGTTCTTCCCGTTTCAATATGCTATCCACAGGCATGACCTGGTGACGATACAGCAGGGCACCCTGGCCTATGTATTTGCCCGCGATGGTCAGGCCATGGCACCTACCCAGAACCTGGCCTGCAACAAGGCAGCGAATGACTTTACCAATGTGCGCAGTTTTTTGACCAGTGACGGTCAAAAGGGTCTGCAACGCAAGATATTGCGCGAAGGTACCTACGCCATCAACCTGGCGCAATTTGTGGTGCTGACTGCCGACCGCGTGTATGCCTTGCCATTGCCGGGTGATGGCAATGTCAGCTCTGAAGGTATGGTGGTTGGTCAACTGGCAGAAATGCTGGATGAACTGCGCTTGCGCAATGGCTTCTTGCCGCTGGTGATACGTGACGACAAACTGGCCGTTATTACGACGCATGAAGGTCGTTCACTGCCTGAGGGCACGATAGTGGCCCCCGTGGTTGGTGCTGATCCGCATGAAGACCGCAGTTACCATCACGACTTCCAGAACCCCGAGGTATTTATCGAAGGTGGCGGATATAAAGGCCGCCAGTTGCAGGTGCTGGTCGAGGGTACCTATTATTTGAACGCTCGCTTCGCCACCTATGAGATCGTCGAAAAACGGGTTGTACCGGTCGGTTACGTCGGTGTGGTCGTCTCTTATACTGGCAAGGCCGGTAACGACGTCACCGGTGAATCATATCGCCATGGTGAATTGGTCAGCAGCGATGAAAAAGGTGTGCAGGTGACCCCACTGTTGCCAGGTAAATACGCGCTGAACCCCTATGCGAAACGGGTGATCGATGTGCCCACCACCAACTTCATCCTGAAATGGCAATCCGGCCAGGTCGGTTCGCATGAGCTGGACAAACACCTGAGCGAAGTTTCACTGATTACCAAGGATGCGTTCGAGCCTGACCTGCCTTTGTCCGTTGTCGTCAACATCGACTATAAAATGGCACCGCTGGTGATACAACGATTTGGTGATATCCAGAAACTGGTGGAACAGACCCTGGACCCCATGGTGGCCGCTTATTTCAAAAACATAGGCCAGGGCAAGACTCTGATTGAATTGTTGCAGGAACGCTCGGATATACAAGAGCGTGCAAAAGCCGAGATGCGCAAGAACTTTGAAGGTTATAACCTGACCCTGAATGAAGTCCTGATCGGTACGCCGCGTGCCAAGACTGGCGACACGCAGATTGAAGTGATATTGAAGCAATTGCGTGAACGCCAGGTTTCCAGAGAACAGCTGGAAACCTACAAAACCAAGGAAACCGCAGCCGTGCAAGAACGCATCCTGCGGGAAGCAGAGGCCAAGGCCAAACAGCAGACCGCCATTACCGAATCTGAGCTGGCAGTGAAAATTGCAGAAAACCAGGGTAGTGCTGCCGTACAAAAAGCCATCAAGGCAGCAGAAGAAGCACGTCAGGTGGCTTCTGGTGCGGCTGACGCCAAACGCACTTTAGCCAATGCAGAGGCTTATCAGATCCAGCAGATAGGTGAGGCGCAGGCGAAAGCGACTGAGCTGAATGTGGAAGCCTATGGCGGCCCTGAACTGCAATTCCAGCAAACCGTACTGCTGCGTTTTGCCGAGGCGATAGAGAAAGGCCATATTGCCATGGTGCCCAGCATACAAACCGGTGGCAGCGGCAGCAGTTCAGCCGTTGATGCCTTCCTGGCGCTGGCAGCAAAAGACTTGCTGAATAAAGGGGAGGGCAAGACAGCAATTATTAATGCCGGTTAAGCGTTTATATGGGAGGTGACCTTGATCAGATCAAGGTCATCTTTTCTGTCGTAAGCAGTCCAAGCGCCTGTGCTTGTGGCTGCCACAGGCAAATATCTGCCAGCAGAGCCTGAATATCCAGCCCGGTTTCTTTTGATGCCTGTACTGCACACTGATGAAGATCAGGATGGTGATACGCAGCTAGTAAAAAATGATATTGCCACGGCAGCAGGCTGATCAGCTGTACCCGGTAATTCTGGCGTGTAAATGCCAGATAGCTGGTTTCAGGATCTGGTGGCGCTGGCAAATCCTGGTCGGCGGGTGCATGTTTGGCCTGTTCCCAGTACGCCAGTAAAGGAAAGCTGGTTTTCAGCAGACGTACGCAGGCCGGAATATGGATGCTGGCATGTGAACCCATCAGCAAGTCAAATGCATGATGGGTTTTGATGTTGCGGTCTTGTTCCAGCCCTGGTGCCCGTATGACTTCGGTAAATGCCCGTTCCAGCCTTGCTATTTCAATGGGAAACTGCAATAGCAGATCTGCCTCACCTGCATTTTCTCCACCTATGCTAGTGGGCTGACTTTGCTGCAGAAAATCGGCAAAACCAGCACCCAGATCATACAAAGACGGTGCGCGGGATGGATGGCGCCAGATATAGTTGTGTGCAAAAAAATTGAACAGATCATTGCCCATCAGGCGATGTAAAACCGGGAAGTCAGCCTGCAGGCATTCCTGTAAACGCAGGATATAGCCGTGGGCATATATATGCATGCGTGATTGCTTGCCTGGCGCAGTCTTGATGACGGCTGATTCTGCCAGGCCCAGATGTTCCTGTGCCAGAGATAAGCCTCTTTCCAGTCCACCGGGTGCGGTCATCACTGTTAAAAACCAGTTTTGTAATTGCGATAGCGATGGATCAGGTAAGGGCTGATTCATGAGGTGCTGAGTTCTTCCAACTGAAAATGCAAAGGCGTAGAAATGCTTGCCGCAGATGCCGTATTGATTTTCATGTCTGGAAAGTGACCATCCATGACTAATCTTGCCTTGTCCAGTTCTGCCCGCAATTCAGGGTAAGAGGGGATGTTGGCATCCCATTCCAGTAAAGTTGACACACCTCCTGTCAATTCCTGCGCCAAAGCATATAGATGCCATACAGGCGTAGGCACTGGCTGATCATGCGTATCTATCATATAGTCGTCACAATGACTTGGCCCCGCCAGATGAATTTGCACAATGCGGTCCGCTGGCAGATTACGTATATAGCGTTCAGCATCAAAGCCATGGTTATAGGCCGAGACATAAACATTATTGACATCCAGCAGCAGACCACAGCCGGTTTTTTCGCTTAAACGACTTAAGAATTCATCTTCAGCCATGCTTGACTGTTCAAATTCTACATAGGTGCTGGGGTTTTCCATGATCAGTGGACGTTCCAGAAAATCCTGCACTATGCGTACACGTTCTGCCACATGTTCAAGCGTGGCCTCATTCAAGGGGAGTGGCAGTAAATCATGGGTATTCATCCCTGCCGCACCAGTCCAGCACAAATGGTCCGACACCCAGGCAGGCTGCAATTCCTTTGCCAGTTGCCTGAGTTTTTTTAGATAGTCGAAATCCAGTGCATCGGTGCTGCCTATCGACAGTGAAACACCATGCATGACAATGGGGCAGGTTTGCGCGATGTGTTCCAGCACATGACGCGCATAGCCATGGTTATCAATGAAGTTTTCTGTGATCACTTCAAACCAGGCTACGCCGGCACCGTATTTCAGTATGTGCTCAAAGTGCATATTGCGCAGACCAACGCCCAGGCCCAGATTGGGCAGACCCAGACGTGGCTGCGTAGTTTGCATGAGGTATGCCTCAGTCATGTTTATTTCATCATGTTGATGGTGGCAAAGCCAGGCGCAAGTCATTTGGCTTCGGCATTTCCCCCGGGTTTTTGTGACGCGCCGCCATGACCTTGCTATACGCTGCCCAGGCCGTGTCAAACACGGCATCGCCTTGTTTGAAATCGATGTTCTTGTTTTTCAACAATTGTGCTTCGTGGGGTGGCTCAGTACCAAAAGTGTACAGTGTCATTGTGCCACTCGCTGGAAACAGTTGCGATGCAGAGATAGGCACGGCACAGCCGCCATAGGTTTTACAGCGGTTATCACTAGGTGCGCTGTATAAGGTGCCGGTAGGTGCTGGACCAGGTGGCGCGCCACAAATGCCGTGTGAGCCACGGTCTGCCGTTGCGCCCAGAACCGGTTTCTTTTCTGGATCAACGACCATATCTATCTGGGCAAAGCCACAGCCACCCTGGGCTTCACAGCTATTTGAACCACGGCAACTGTGATAAACGGCAATCGCAGCGCATTGATTATTTGCTTCCTCGGTTTCTGATCCCTTGCTGGCGTTGAAATCCAGACCCTGGCAGGCGTGGTACAAAACATTCTTGTCTGGTAGCGGAACGCTGACTGATAAATCTGGCGAGCAACCTGTGATCGCCCAGCAAATTGACATACGGTCGCCTGAACCAACCATGGATGGATAGGGGAAGCTTGTGTCCTTGTTTGTCCAGTATTCATCCAGTACTGAGGTAATGCCATAAATGGCCCCCGCAGATACGCTGCTTAACATCTGTACGGTTTTTGCACCTTCGCTTTTCAGGCGATTCAGCGCACCGGCAACTTCGTCAGGCGTAGGGATATTTTGTGGCGCTGACGCGGCATCGTAATCCTTATTGGTCAACATGGCAGCCGTCCACTGATTGCCTGCAACGGCATGCCATTGTTCCCAGGTCAGCAAGTGATCCGTGGCGCTCGCTCCGGGATGTTCCATCTCTTTGCGGATATCATGGAAGCGTTCATAGTGATCAAATGCCGCGCTATGGAAACGTGCGGAAGCGTCTCTCGATTTCGCTAACACGCCATCACCGTCATACGCAGGGTAATCGAGCCTCAAAGCTTCGTCTGATTCGCGATAGTCAGGCTGTACGGCACGCAGTAAATGCGTGCGGCGATAGTGTTTGATCCCTGCGGAATTACCTTCGCCCTGATCGGTAATGGCACACATCATGTCGATGGCCTTGTTTTGCGAACCGGCCTTGCCGCCATCAAGATCGTCAGGGCCGAACAAAGTATCAAAATGCGGATATTCTTTTTTGGGATGGCTGTCGTTGGGCTGTTTGGGTGTGCTATGGACATTGAACATGTCTTTTTGTACTGCATTGTTATCAAAGAGTTTTTGCCATAGTGTCTGACCATCCGTATATTCCATGCTGATGTATCTGGCATAGCATTCATACATATAGCCTATGGTACCGAACAGCGGCAGGTCAGCAAATCCCTTGTCGGGATTCCAGTTCGCCAGCGGTACATCGGGGAAATATTTATCGGCATTGTGGCGCAATTCTTCGCGTGCCTGCTTTTCTGGCTGCTCGATTGCCAAAAACAGTTCAATCTGGTTTTTATTCAATGACTCCAGATTGACCCTGACATCCTTATAGCTGTCGGTGTCCCTGAGATCAACAATGCAGGGTATGGTGTGCTTGTCGGGGCCATAGCAAATCCAGCCACGCTCAGTGTTTTGCAGACCTGAATTTTCAGTAAAGCTGGGAGCGACACTAATGGCCGTAGCGATATTGGCGGCCATCTGCAAATGCAGCATTTCCTGAATGAATACGCTGAATATGACATTGAAGGCACGTTCATTGGCTGTAACGGCTTCTGCCGTGGTAGCCATGCCTGGCCATTGGCGACCCTTATAATACTTGTTACCTTTGGAATTGATCTGATGCGTGCCATAGATCGAATACATGGAATTCATATACAGCGGTATCGTAAATAACTCGACGCTGACGGTCGCCTGGGCAATCGCTCTTACGGCAGCGGCATCGGTGTCAAATTCTGAGAGCGGGCGATTCTTGATGGCGTGCTGCGGTGTTTCAGGTATGGCTGCGAACATGGGGCTGCTCCTGCGCTGGCTTGGTATGATTAGAGGGAGATGCAGACGGGGGTGATGCGGTAAGATGTGAATAAAAACATAATGACTTTAACATAAAAGAATGTGTACTTGAAACTATTTGAGCAAGTCATACTCTTTCTGGATTGACTGATTTAGCCACCAGTTTTTGTCCTGCTAATACAGTTTTTTCGCTATTTTGGGAACAGCGAATATGAAAGAAATCATCGAACAATGCAGGCTTAGCCTGCTGCCACTGGCGGACCCCGTGCGGGCGCAGGGGATGCGCGCCTATATGAAAAACCGCTTTGAATTTCTGGGCATTCCCGCCCCTGACAGGCGCAAGGCCTGTGTGGATATCACCCGGCAATTGAAAACGGCAGATGCTGACCAGCTACTGGCAGTGGCGACGAGCCTATGGGACTGCAAGGAACGCGAATATCAGTATCTGGCAGTAGATATCCTGGCCAAACATTACCGGCATTTGCGCGTGCAAGATGTACCAGCCTTGCTGGCACTGGTACAACAAAAATCCTGGTGGGATAGTGTGGATGGTCTGGCCGGTGTATTCGGTGATCTGCTGCGCCTGCATCTCACGGAGGATAGAAAAATACAGCAAACCATGGATGCGGCTTTGCTGCATGAAGATTTTTGGGTCAGACGCATCGCCTTGTTACATCAACTGGGCTGGCGTGAAAAGACGGATGTAGGCAGATTGTGCCGGTATGCTCTGACCCTGGCCGCAGAAGATGAATTTTTCATCCGTAAAGCCATAGGCTGGGCCTTGCGTGATTATGCCTGGCATGACCCGGCGATGATCAGTGTTTTTCTTGATCAGCATAAGGCGCAATTTTCAGCATTGACACAACGTGAAGCAGGCAAAAATCTGGAAAAACTGGGCTTTTAGTGAAAGAAACCCGCTTCGCATGAGCATGCAAGCCCCTATTTGCAATATGATATCGAACTGACTGATTGCCCCTGCTTATTTTTAGTTTGCTTATCATTTTGTTATACCGATTTTTTCAATGAAACCAATCAAGATTATTGTGCCTGCCGTAGCGGCAGTTTGTCTGGCTGTTGCCGCCTATTTTGTTATTCATAAAACCACCTCGGCTGCGGGGGGCGGTACCAGCTCAGAATCTGCACTGATTGACCCCAAGGATGGCTTCGATGCCAGCAAAATTCCGGATGACTTGAATGGCTTGCTGGTCGCCTACCGCAAGATCATCGTCTTGCTGGCAGATGAAAATAAACAGGGGCCCAAAGAACGCAATGAGGCCAATCGCATAGGGCAGGCTCTGTTTCATGAAAACTTGGTCAGATTGAATAATCTTGATGCCTATTTCGACAAGCTCAAGACGCGCCATGCCGTTCAGCGCGAAGCCAGCTTCGACACCATACTGACATATATAGAATCCGGCGAAGACCTGTATGACGCTGATCGTCTGGCGTTCAGGGAAGTCTTGGTCAGGATGCAAAAACTGATTGCTACCGAGCAGACCCTGCCTTCCATTAAATTGCACAAACGTGTTAGCGACGATCTGAATGCCTTGAGTGAGATTGAAAAGGAATACGACAAAGAGCTCAAGGAAATATTCTCTCGCTTCGAGTCGCGCTCGATAGAGTTGAAACGCGAACGCTGGGATGACTATCTCACCAAACTGCGCAAATTATATAACCGCGAACAAATCCTGAAAGACTACGGCATTATCTTGCCGTATCCAGAAAAGCCGGAACCACTAAGCGAAAAAGAAAAAGACATTTTCGGCCAGGGCTTGCCAGCCAAGACCGTGGTGCTGACCTTTGACGATGGTCCTCATGCCACCTACACGGATGAAATCGCGGCGATCTTGAAACAATACAATGTGCCCGGCGTATTCTTCCAGGTAGGTAAAAACGTCGGTAGTATCGACGGCAAGGGCAAAGAGCTGCTGAATAAGAATGCCGAAACCAGCAGGAAGTTGTTGAGCGCTGGTCACGTGCTGGCCAATCACAGTTTCAGCCACGCCTTGCTGTCCAAGCAAAGTGGCGACAGCCTGAACGCAGAAATCGAACAGACCGATAAATTGCTGAAAGCGATTGACCCAGCGCGTTCGGCCCTGTTCCGCTTCCCGTATGGTGCCAAGAGCAAGGAAGGCATGCAAATCCTTGGCAGGCTGGGGCTGCGCTCTGTCATGTGGAACATTGACTCTCTGGACTGGGCTGATCCGGTGCCGAACTCGATTGCGGGCCGCGTCCTGGGTACGCTGGAAAAAGAACAGCGTGGCATCATTCTTTTCCATGATATTCACGAACGCACGGTCAAAGCCCTGCCTCTGGTGCTGGATAAACTGATCGCCGATGGCTACAGCTTTGCATCCTGGGATGGGGCTGACTTCAAGGTTGTCAAGGGCGGCAAGGCAACTCCGGAGAAAGTCAGCATCAGTACCGACTATCAAAATAGCTGGGCCATCGTGATCGGCATTAATGATTATGCCAAATGGCCCAAGCTGCAATATGCCGTGCAGGATGCCAATGCCATTCGCGATACCCTGGTCAGCAAACTGGGCTTCCCGGGTGACAAGGTATTGACACTGACCAATGGTGATGCCACCAGAAATAATATCCTGGCCCTGTTCCATGAAAAACTGGGGCACGGACAATTGAAAAAAGACGACAGAGTGTTCGTCTTCTTTGCCGGTCATGGCGCCACCAGAAAGCTGAGTTCTGGCCGCAATCTGGGCTATATCATCCCGGTAGATTCTGACCCTGAACAATTGTCAGTCGATGCCATTCCCATGACGGATCTGCAAAACATTGCCGAAAGCCTGAATGCCAAACATATCCTGTTTGTGATGGATGCCTGCTACAGCGGTCTGGGCTTGACGCGCGGTGGTGGCAGCAGCGCCTTCCTGCGCGAAAATGCGCGCCGTATGGGCCGCCAAATGCTGACGGCTGGTGGCGCTGATCAACTGGTGGCAGACGGCGGGCCCAATGGCCATTCCGTATTTACCTGGACTCTGTTGCAGGCATTAAGCGGCAAGGCGGATCTGAATGGTGACGGCATGATTACTGCGACCGAACTGGCCGCCTATATTGCCCCGGCTGTGTCGAGCATGTCGCAGCAGACGCCTGCATTTGGCAGTTTGCCTGGTTCTGAAGGTGGCGAGTTTGTATTTGAGATGCGCAGCGAAGGCGAATTCTTGAGTGCAAAAACCAATCAGTTATCTGCCGATGCGATTGCGCTCAACAACAAAATTGACGGGGCAACTGCCAAAGCCGGCAGCGAGGCACCTATTGTCATTAAAAACCTGAATGGTGGTGAGCAGAAAATTGCCGCCCCCAAAATGGTGGATGCGCCATCGCGCCAGTTGGCACAAAGAGCGAATGACAGTGGTTTGCAACTGTATAGAGAAAAACAGTATGCCCAGGCCGAAGCGGCATTTACCGAAGCCTTGAAATACCGCCCTGATTTTGGTCTGGCAGCCAACAACTTGGGCTTTGTCTACTTCAAACAGCAAAAATACGCAGAGGCAGCGCGCTGGTTTGAAAACACCTTGCAGATTGATCCCTCCCGCGCCATCGCCTATCTTAATCTGGGGGATGCCAGAGCCATGCTGAATGAAAATGAAAAGGCTAAAAAAGCGTACACCAGTTTCCTGGAATTATCGCCGAATAGCCCGAATGCCAGTTATGTCAAAGAAGCCCTCAAAAAACTGGATTGATGCGACTTAGGGTAAAGGATAAAAATGAACGGTGTCACATTGAAGGCAATCCGCAGTTTGCTGCATTTCAGTCAAAACGAAGCGGCCGAGTTGATCGGCGGTGTCACCTTGCGCAACTGGAGTGGCTGGGAAGCCGGGGCGCAAAAGATACCGCAAGACGTGATATCGATGATTAATTATCTGATGGTGTGCCGCAAGAAGGCGATTGCAGATACGCAGGTAGCAATAAAAACCTATTACCAGCAAATGCCCGCCAATGCGGATAAAAAGCCGATAGCACTGGTGTGGTACGATAATTTTGAAGACTGGTGTACTTTGCCGTATCGTGAATCAATCATGTGGAGGCCACAGCAGTCAGTGATAGCCCATCTGATCTCGGTAGAAAACTGCAATATCGTGCAGTTTGATGCTGCTGCTTATGAGAATTGGCTGGGCCGACGTACAGATAGCGATTCCATGCGCAATCAGTGGGCGGCAGAGCAGGTACGGCTGCCGCAGAATTAAAATTAGAATTAAAATCAGAAATTGAAAGTCAAGGCTGTGTGGTGGCACAGCCTTGCAATGAACGCTGATTATCTTTGCCCTATACGGGTGTCGCCAAACAAGTTTTTCTGATCACGTGGTTGCGAGCGCCAGTACTGCTTGGGTGCTTCTACCGTAGCCCCCAATTTTGCAGCTGCATGCCATGGCCAGTGCGGGTCGTACAAAATCCCACGGGCAATCGCTATCGCATCTGCCTTACTTGCCGTAATAATATCTTCTGCCTGCTGCGCATCCGTTATCAGGCCTACCGCGATGACGGGTATGCTGCAATGCCGCTTGATTTCTTCTGCTAAATGAACCTGATAGCCAGGCCCCAAAGGAATTTTCTGTTCTGGCGAAACCCCACCGCTGGATACATGGATAAAGTCACAGCCACGCTCTTGCAGGGCTTGTACGAAGAGTTTGCTTTGCGAGATATCCAGGCCACCATCTACCCAGTCTGTTGCCGACAGACGCAGACCGACTGCCATACTGTCGCCGGGAACTGCGGCCCGCACGGCATCAAATACCTCCAGCGGAAAACGCAGGCGGTTTTCAACTGAACCGCCATACTGATCCGTGCGCTGATTGGCAATCGGTGACAGGAACTGGTGTAACAGATAACCGTGTGCAGCATGTATTTCTATGGCATTGATGCCCAGCCTGTGGGCACGCACGGCAGCATCAATAAAGGCATTTTTTACTCGCTGCAAGCCAGCTTGATCCAGCGCCAGAGGAGGGTGCTCGCCTTTGGCATGTGCCACTGCGGAAGGCGCAACTGTCTGCCAGCCACCATCTTCTATCGCGATAAGCTGGCCACCATGCCAGGGTACCTGGCTGGACGCCTTCCGGCCCGCATGACCAAGCTGTATGGCAACCGGCATGTTTGAATACCTGCGTATGGATTGCAAAACTGTGCCAAGTGCAGCCTCGGTTTCATCTGACCACAAGCCCAGGTCAAAGGGAGAAATGCGGCCTATGTCTTCAACCGCGGTGGCTTCCAATATCAACAAGCCGGCGCCCGACAGGGCCAGCCCACCCAGGTGGATAAGATGCCAGTCAGTGGCTTTGCCCTGGTCGGCAGAATACTGGCACATGGGCGCAATGATGATGCGGTTTGTCAGATTCAGTGATCCAAGGCTTAGAGGAGAAAAGAGGGCACTCATAGTTTTGCAAACCTGCTGTAGAGATCGATAGATGGATAAGGGCACGTGGAACAGTGGGCTAAGGCCAGACTGGTACCTATACATTATGCCCGCAGTTTCCATTTGTTGCCCGCAGGCTGCCGGTGCCTGCCCGGTGGTGTCAATCCTTCATATCCATGGCCGTGACCAACTGCCTGATTTTGACTGCTTTTTCAAAGTGGTCGAATTTTTTTTCCATGATCCACCAGGTAGCTGCTTCCATCAGCAATTCCGGGTCATCATTTTTATTGGCGAAGAAGGCGTAAAAGGATAAACCTACATCCGTACCCTTTTGCTTGATTTTGTTGTCGCATACGGCAATGATTTTTTTTCTTAATACATCTTGCATAGGGAAATAGTTTTATTTATTGAGGTATAGGAAGGTCTGAGCAAGGTTCAATTGTCAACAAACCTGGCATGTCGTTGGAGACGACAATAATAATGTGATTCATTGCTTCAATATATATCGCTTCAAGATATGGCGGATTTCTTTTTCATCTTCGTCTAAGTTAGAGTAGGGGTGTATTTTCGTTCAATCTGGTTAAGAAAGTGTGATTCATGGAATCCAATAAGCTGGATGAATGGTTTGAATTCGAGGTGTTGCCGCTGGAAGCCGCGCTGATCCGCTTTTTGCGCCGTAATCGCAGGCAAGAGGACGATGTTGCCGATTTATTGCAAGAAGTGTACGTGCGTCTGTATGAGTCTGCTGCGAAACGCATGCCAGACATGGTCAAGCCATTTGTCTTCGCGACGGCGCGTAACCTGCTGATCGATCTGGCACGCCGCGCGCAAGTGGTGTCAATTGAAGCCTACGCTGATCTGGATATCCTGGATGTATCCAGCGATGAGCTCACGCCCGAGCGGCACGCAACCGGACATCAGGAACTACGTTTGCTGCAACAGGCAATGGACATGTTGCCGGCGCGCTGCCGTGAAGTCGTGCAATTAAGAAAAATTGACGATATGTCGCAGCGAGATGTCGCGCTATACATGGGCATTACCGAAGACACGGTAGAAAAACAGATATCCAAGGGAATGCGTGTCCTGGCCAGCTCTCTCCTTGTCAAAGGCGTAAACGTAGGAGTAACTAAATTATCATTAAAAATTCGCAAAAAGGACGACTCGATATGAAAAGCGCGTCTGAAATTGAAGAGCAGGCAGCCAATTGGTTAGCACGCCGCGACAGTGGCAACTGGTCTGATGAGCAGGAAACGGCAATGCAGGCCTGGGTTAATGAAGCAACGGCACACCGGATTGCTTATTTAAGGCTGAAGAGTGTGTGGCAGCGGGCCAATCGTCTCAGCTCATTGAAAATGCCTCAACAATATTCTGTACCCAAACCAAGGGCTACATTTTCACTGCTGGCCGGGTGGAGAATCGCGGCAGGTGTATTGCTCATCGTGGGTGCCGGCGCACTGGTGGTTTCGTCTGACATCCTCACCCCGGCAACAAGATATGGCACCGTGCTTGGTGAAAGCAAGACGCTGGCCTTGCCTGATGGTTCCAGATTGGCACTCAATACCAACACCCATATCCGGACGCAGATATCTTCTGAAAAGCGTCTGGTGTGGCTGGATAGCGGGGAAGCTTATTTTGAGGTTGCCCACGATGCGAAGCGCCCCTTTGTCATTGATGCAGGCAAAAATCGGGTCACTGTCCTTGGCACCAAATTTTCAGTACGCAGGGATGGCAATCAAATTAAAGTAAATGTTGTCGACGGACGGGTACAGGTCAGCAATAGTGATGCGAAATCCCCCAGCCAGCAGATACCAGAAAACGCCGTGGTGATGACCAAAAACGAAACGCTGGAAACCGGCAGTGGCCAGCTTGTTGTCAATCATAAAACCACTGAACAGATCATGAGGCAACTTGACTGGCGCCAGGGTAAGCTGGTACTCGATGACATGACACTGGCCCAGGCGGTATCAGAATTCAATCGCTATAACCAAAAAAAGCTGGTGATTCTTGACGCTTCTGCTGGCCAGATTAAAATCGCTGGCAGTTTTAATGTCGATAATGTTGATGGTTTTGCCCGCCTGTTGCATCAGGGTTTTGGCCTGAAAGTTGAAATTGGAAAGGATGACATAAAAATCCTTCGCTGAGACATGCCGGATTTTCGAGATGGACTCGTCTAAGTAAGTGGGTAGCAAAAAAACTTCACTTATTTCAAAGGAATGAAAATGGTTCGTCATCAACTTGTCGGTGCACTATGCATAATGACAACCTGCATGTCAGCTCAAGTACAGGCGCAATCCCAAGCTCGGGCCCAGGCAAGCGAGATCAATATACCGGGCGGCGATTTGAGGATCGCGCTCGATGCTTATGCCACCCAATATGGCATTCAGTTACTGTACAAGCCGGGCGACATTAGTGGAATTTCTACCAAGGGAATCAAAGGTCTGGTGTCACAGGAACAGGCACTGACTTCGCTGCTGGGTAACAGTGGTTTATTGGTGAAGCGTGACGGGGGAAATGCGATTGTCATTTTTCGTGGCACGGTGCTCGATCTGCCTGCGCAGGATATGACTGAGGCGCTGGCTGCATTGTCAGCTAAAACCGGTTTGCACATCGTTGTGCCTGCTGAGGCAAAGGGTCTGCGCAGCAACCCCCTGAAAGGTGCATTCGAGGCAAGAGACGCTTTGCGCCAGCTCATTGTCGACAGTGGGCTGGAACTGGCGAGCGATGATGGCACTACCATCTTTCTTAGGCGTCAGGCGGAAATATCGCTCAGCACGGTAACCGTCACTGCACAAAAGCGCCCGCAATTGGCCCAGGCCGTACCTATTTCCATGACGACATTTTCGGCCAAGGCACTGGAAGTCAATCGCATCCAAAGCTTGCAGGACGTAGCGCGTCTGACTCCCGGATTGCTGGTGTCTGCTTTCAGCCAAAATAATCCCACGATTGCGATTCGTGGCATCAGCAATACTTTCTCGCAAATTGGTGTGAGCAAACCGGTTGCAGTCGTGCTTGATGATGTGTTCATCCCGCGCAACAGTGCCGCCAATTTTGAATTGTTTGACCTTGACTCGTTGACCGTTTTGAAAGGCCCGCAAGGGACACTGTTTGGACGTAATGTGACGGGTGGTGCGATCGTACTCACCACGCGTCCTCCATCTCTGGACGAACGGGTATTGGAAACACAATTAACTTTGGGTAATTTGAATGCCCGTCAGTTTAATGGTCTGATCAGCACACCACTAAATGATAGTACTGCATTCAAGCTTTCTGCTTCTGTACGAGGCCGTGACGGCTACGGTGTTGACCGTCTTACCGGCAAGCAGCAAGACGATATCAATAGCCGTAATTCGCGTGCGCAATTATTTTTTAAGCCTGGTAGTGGTGTCGAAACCATGTTAAGTGCAGACTATAGTGAAGACTGGAATGGTGGCCGTACACTATCCTCCGATACGCTGGGAAATGATGGCGATGTACGTACATCAGAATTGGGTGTGATTCAAGGATTCAAGCGAACCATTGCTGGTACATCGGCGAAAATCAACTGGAAATCTGATGCAGGTGAAGTCACCTCAGTCACTGCTTACCGGAAGTCGCAATCCGGTGAAGACTATTCCGGCGTCGGTGCGAATTATAGTTTTCTGAGTACAGGTAGCCAGAGTCTGGTGCGAGATGCTGATCAGATAGGTACATTTTCACAAGAGCTGCGTTACGCCAGTCCGAAATGGGCTTATGGCGATTTCGTCACTGGCCTGTATTACATGAGCGAAAACGGTTCGCGGCAACTGGATACGCGCGGCCTGGCGGCAAAGACAGGAATCCTTGCCAGCGCAACTTTGGCCAATCAGCATGTAGATACAACAAGCTATGCAGTATTCGCAGATGGTGTCATACATCTGGCTTCAGCGTTTGATTTGACGGCAGGTATGCGGTACACACAAGACGAAAAGACCGCCAGCCTGATACGGTCTGACTTCATACGTCCAGTAAACAACTTTAGCAGTGGTGACGTCAAGGCCAAATGGAGCGAGGTAACACCTCGTCTGGTGCTGAGCTGGCAGCCAGAACGCAATCTGATGGCCTATGCCAGCGTCACACGTGGCTTCACTGCCGGTGGTTTTAATGGCGACGCATCATCCTTCAGTGTTTTTAAAACACCTTTCAATCCTGAAAAAGTCACTAACTATGAAGCGGGTCTTAAAACCCAATGGTTACAGAATCGCTTGCGGGTGAATGCCTCACTCTACAAGTTGGAATATAAAGACAAGCAAGAACTGGTGAATAACTCATTGACAGGCATTTTGACTATTGTCAACGCCAGCAAAGCAACGGTCAAAGGTGGTGAAGTCGAAATTACCTACAAGCCAGTGAACTGGCTGGATTTATCGACCAGCTATAGCAGGATTGACGGTACTTACGATAGTTTTGTGGTGGGCACCGTCAACAATAGCGGCAACCCGATTGCCTCTGCACCGCGCAATCAATTTTCTGCTGCTGCAAATGTCATTATTCCTCTTGAATCGACAGGCTATCTGGTGGGCTCGGCCAATTATTCCTGGCGTGACGGCTATAACACAGGGGCGGCAAATGATCCAAACTTACAGATTCCAGGTTATGGCTTAAGCAATCTGAGTCTCGGTTACGAATCTGCCGACCGCGGCTGGCGCATCATTGCGTGGATAAAAAATGCGAACAACACTACGTATCTGTTGACACGTTCCATACAAGTTGTGCGTGCCGAATATGTGGGTGAACCACGTACCTTCGGACTGACGCTGACGGCCAAATTCTGATTATTGAGATCGATGATGGATACGACAATTAATCGACGTCAATTTATTCTTGGCATGCTGGCAGCACCCTTGTCCACGATGGCTGTGGCTGGCGATGTGGCTGGAGGTGTTGCTGGAGGTGTGGCTGGAGGTGTGGCTGGAGAATCGTTGCAAAGTGCGGGCTTGGATGCAGTCGGTAGCAGCATGCTCGCCTGGGCACCGGGCTTCCTCGACATACATCATATTGCCACGGGGCGAGGCAATGCGACTTTCGTCATCATGCCAGACGGAACCAGTTTGCTGATAGACGCAGGTGCCACGGCAGATGGGCTTGACACGTCTGCCGCACCAAGACCGAGTGCCCAGCGCCGGCCTGGTGAATGGATAGGTCGTTACGTACAGCGTCACTTACGTGCCACCAAACGAGGCGGGCTTGACTATGTGCTGGTGACGCACTTGCACCCCGATCATACCGGTGATGTTAATGAGTCGTCCCCTCCATCTGCCAAGGGGGCTTACCAATTGTCAGGCATTACCGACGTTGCTGAAATTGTGCCGGTTGCGACCCTGATCGACCGCGCTTACCCTGGCTACGATTACCCCGTCGCTCCCAATGGGCGATTTGCTTCCAACTATCTCGCCTTTGTTCAGTCACGCATACAAACCGGGCAAAAGGTTGAGCGTTTCATGGTAGGGAGAAACGATCAATTCACTTCCCGCAATAAGACTGCTGAAAATGGTTCCGGGCACCAGGCAGGTTTTGATATTCGCAATCTTGCTGCGAATGGACAGGTCTGGACCGGGAAGGGCGAGCAAACCAGGATGTTATTCCCGGCCCTGAATACCCTGACGCTCAAGGATTATCCGAATGAGAACGTCTGTTCCACAGCCATCCGTATTGGGTACGGAAATTTCGCTTATTTTACTGCCGGTGATTTGACCAGTTATACCTTTGATGGTGATGCTCCCTGGCGTGATGTCCTTACTGCCGCTGCCCGCGCATCGGGGCCTGTTGATGTATCAACAGCCGACCATCATGGCATGTTTGACGGTATCAGCGCAGATTCCGTTCGCATCCTGAGGCCAAAAGCCTGGATTATTCCCAGTTGGCATATTTCCCATCCTGATCAGCTTCAACTGGAACGCATGTTTAGTGAGCGTCTCTATCCAGGGAAGCGTGAAGTGTTTGCAACCTCTATCATGCATGAAAACTTCCTCGCCAACCGGCGTTTGATCAGCCGGCTCAGCAGCCGCGATGGGCATGTGATTGTTCGTGTTGCTCCTGGTGGTAAAACCTTTACTATTCTGGTCACTGATAATGCTGATGAAGAAGATCGTATCAAGCTGAAATTTGGGCCGTATCTGTCTGGTTCTGCAAGCTAGCGAGAAAATGGGAGTCCTACTTTTTTGCGGAAGGTAATACTGTTGATATTCTGTCTTGCTATGCCAGCATGTATCTTGTAAATCCGGATTTTTTGCCTTTGCTATTGATTTTGCCTTTGTTGCGCCCATTTGCTTTACGTAAATGGATGCTAACTTTGTTATAGCATCGGCAACCTTGATTGGCCTTAACATGGAATGGCTACTTGCTGTATTGGTCTTGCTGGGACTGGGCGTGTTTGTGCTGCCCCGGGCGCGTTTGCGCTATGTGCTGTCGCAGGCTTTTCCCCTGAATTATTCAAAAATCCTGAGGAAAAACCTGCCAGGCTATTCGCGCATGCCTACTGATTTGCAAATGCAGTTAAAGCGTCGCATACGTCAGTTTCTGTACCAGAAAACCTTTGTCGGTTGTGGTGGTCTGACTATCACTGATGAAATCAGGGTAAGCATAGCTGGCAAGGCTTGCCTCTTGTTGTTAAACCGAGAATCGGATGTATACCCGCAGCTTACCCATGTTCTGGTGTATCCGTCAGCATTTGTGGCACCCAGAACGCAGATGAACACGGGCGGTGTGGTAACGCATACCAATCAGGGGCTGAGTGGTGAATCCTGGAGTGATGGCCGGGTGATTCTGGCCTGGGACCAGGCTGCGCATAATCCTGAGAATGAGGCGCGTGGTCAGGATGTGGTATTGCATGAATTTGCGCATCAGCTCGATAGTGAAACCGGCTCTACCAACGGTGCTCCTGATCTGAAGACGGCAGCAGCTTACAAGGCATGGTCGCAAGTCATGGAACGAGAGTTTTCGCAATTGCTGCAAGCAATTGACAGCAATATGCCGACGATTATTGACCCCTATGGTGCAACCAATCCTGCAGAGTTTTTTGCGGTCGTGACCGAGGCCTTTTTTAAGAAAAGCCAGGACCTTGCTCATTACCATCCGGCCTTGTACATGCAATTACGCAATTATTATCAGGTTGATCCTTGTGACTGGATTTAATTTGCATATCTAGAACTCATTTCATAAATAGGGGTGAGATGCGTTTGCCTCATAACGTGGGCTGGCAATGGTAAAACTATGGACGAGGCAGTCAATAGCGGGTCTATTGACAACGAGTCGAATTGTCAACACCTTGCAGTCCAGCACACGTTATGAGGCAAACCCTTCGGGAGCGGGCAGAATTTACACTTCGCGGACGCATTGCAGCGCGAGGTTGTGACACCACGCTTGCTAAGGCACCAGCCTTAGCTGCAAGTGTCACCCTTGACGCCTTGCACTGCATCCCGAATCGCCTTGCTCGCACTCATCCCTATTGATGAAATGAGTTCTAAGAAGAAAGGGGCGCATTCTGCGCCCCTTGCCATTACTCATTACTCATTACTCTACGGCCTCCAGAAATTCCTGTTGTTCCAGCCAGTCAGCTTCGATCTGCCCCAGTTCCTTGACGACATAAGCCTGATCAAGTAACAGGGTTTTCAGTTTTTCTTTCTTGGCATCGCTATAGATGTCACTGTCTTCCAGTTGTGCGTCGATGTCTTTCTTCTTCAGGTTCAGCTTTGCCATCTGTTCTTCAAGACGCTTGATGCGCGTTTCTATCGGCTTGCGCAGATTGGTGAGACGCAGGCGTTCATCGGCATCGCGTTTGCGCTGTTCCTTGTCGTCGACTTTGGCAACGGGAATCGGCTTGGCTTGCGGCAAGGCAACTTCCTGTGCCTTGGTTTTTTCCGGCAGGGAAGGGGCGGCTTTTTCCAGCTTGTTTTTGAACAGCCAGTCTTTATAATCGTCCAGATCGCCGTCGAACGGTTGCAGCTTGCCATCGGCAACGATGATGAACTGGTCAGTCGTGGCGCGCAGCAAATGCCTGTCATGCGAGACGACGACGAGAGTGCCTTCAAACTGTGCCAGGGCATCGGTCAGGGCTTCGCGGGTTTCCAGATCCAGATGGTTGGTTGGTTCATCCAGCAGCAAGAGGTTGGGGCGCTGCCAGACGATCATCGCCAGTGCAAGACGGGCTTTTTCGCCGCCGGAGAATGGCTTGATCGGGCTGCTCACCATGGTGCCAGGGAAGTTGAAGCCACCGAGGAAGTTGCGCAATTCCTGCTCACGTACATCAGGCGCGATATGGGCCAGATGCCAGAGTGGTGATTCATCATGGCGCAGCATTTCGACCTGGTGCTGGGCAAAGTAACCGATGGACAAGCCCTTGCCGGTTTGCATGACGCCGTTCAAGGGGGCAATATCGCCAACGATGGTTTTGATCAGTGTGGATTTACCCGCGCCATTCACACCCAGCAAGCCGATGCGCTGACCAATTTGCAGCGTGAACTTGACGTCGCCGACGATTTTTTTCTCGCTGAAGCTGTGGTCCGTTTCTGATTCGGTGCGATAGCCGCAATCCACATCTTCCATCACCAGCATGGGGTTCGGTGCGCTGAGTGGCTCGCGGAATTCAAAAGAGAATTCGGCAGCAGCGCGCAATGGCGCCATTTCTTCCATACGCGCCAAAGCCTTGATACGGCTTTGTGCCTGTTTGGCTTTGGATGCCTTGGCCTTGAAGCGGTCAATAAAGGATTGCAGATGGGCGCGCTTGCGGTTTTGTTTCTCCAGCATGCCCTGTGCCAGTTCCAGCTGAGCGGCACGCTGACGTTCAAAACCGGAATAGTTGCCACCATAACGCTTGAGTTTGCGTTCATCAATATGGACGATGACATTCACCACGCCGTCGAGGAAATCGCGGTCATGGGAAATGATGATCAGTGTGCCTTCATAACGTTTCAGCCAGTCTTCCAGCCAGATGATGGCATCCAGATCCAAGTGATTGGTTGGTTCATCAAGCAGCAGCAAATCGGATTTGCACATCAGTGCCTGTGCCAGGTTCAGGCGCATGCGCCAGCCACCAGAAAAACTGGCAACTGATTGTTCCAGTTCATTGATCTTGAAGCCCAGGCCCAGCAGCAATTGTTCTGCACGCGGGCGCACGGTATAGGCATCAGCATCGGCCAGTGCACCATACATATTGCCGATGGCAATACCGTTGTCGTAGCTTTCTGGCTGGGCTTCCAGTTCGGTCAGTTGGGCTTCCAGTTTGCGCAAGGCGACGTCACCGTCTATGGCGTAATCGATGGCGCTGCGTTCCAGCGGTGGTGTTTCCTGCGCGACGTGGGCCAACTGCCATTTGGCCGGGAAATCGATGCTGCCCTGGTCTGGATGCAATTCACCGCGCAACATGGCAAACAGACTGGATTTGCCAGCGCCATTGGAGCCGATCAAGCCTATCTTGTCGCCGGGATTGAGCGTCACATCGACGCTGTCAAATAAAGGTTTGATGCCGCGCGCCAGGACGACTTGTTGAAGACGTATCATATAAACTTAATTAATGGGTAATGCTGTTTTGTTGATGTAAAAAATGGAAAAACGGGCAAAACTGGTTTTGCCCGTCTACATTGTATTTATTGCACTGCGCTACACTGATTTATGCAGTGAAACTGGTCAGTTGGCTGGCTTCCACCAAAAATACCATATCGTCACCGGCACTGGTACTTAACCAGGTCAGGTTCAGTTCAGGGAAGGCAGCTTCGGCGAAGGCACGTTCATTGCCAATTTCCACCATCAGCAAACCGTCCTCGGTCAGTCTTTGTGCAGCACCGGCTACGATCTTGCGCACCAGGTCCATGCCATCATCACCGCCAGCCAGGGCAATTTGCGGTTCATGCATGTATTCCCTGGGCAGTTTCGCCATGGAGCCGGAATTGACGTATGGCGGATTGGTGATGATCAGGTCATATTTCTTGTCCGGCACATTGCTGTACAGGTCTGATTCGATCAGGGTAATGCGGTCCTGCAGTTCATAGGTTGCTACATTGCGCCTGGCCACTTCCAGCGCATCTTTGGAAATGTCGACTGCGTCCACGTGTGCTTCAGAGAACATGTCGGCCAGCATGATCGGCAGGCAGCCAGAGCCAGTGCACAGTTCAAGAATATTGCTGATTGCTTCAGGATCGCTTACCCAGGGTGAAAAATGTTCTGGTATCAGTTCCGCGATGAAAGAGCGCGGCACGATGACACGTTCATCTACGTAGAAATTATAAGTGCCGAGCCAGGCTTCATTCGTAATGTAGGAAGCAGGCACGCGGTCAACTGCGCGTCTGTCTATCACGCGCAATACGGCATCTATTTCTGATGGCAGCAAATGTGCATCCAGAAAAGGTTCTATCTTGTCCAGCGGCAGGTGCAGGGTATGCAGCAGCAGATAAGCGGCTTCATCGAGGGCATTGGCGCTGCCATGGCCAAAGAACAGTTTTTCTTTGTTGAAGCGTGTGACTGCATAACGCAACAGATCGCGCAGGGTCAGAAAGGTGGTGGCGGGTGTAGTCATATTGTTTCCGTATCGGCCAGTGGTGAGCTGACATAAAGCTCAGGTCAGCAGGTTTTCCAGAGTGCGGCGATAAATGTTCTTGAGCGGGTCTATGTATTGCAGCTCTATGTGTTCGTCAATTTTATGGATGCTGGCATTTGGTGGGCCAAATTCCACTACTTGCGGGCAGATCTTGGCGATGAAGCGGCCGTCAGAGGTACCACCGGTGGTCGAGAGTTCTGTTTCTATGCCAGTTTCAGCACGGATGGCATCACCCAGTGCATCACTGAGACTGCCTTTGGGGGTCAGGAAAGGATGACCACCGACCGTCCATTTCAAATCATATTCCAGACCATGTTTGTCGAGTATGGCGTGCACGCGCTGTTGCAGGCCCTCGGCTGTGCTGGCGGTTGAGAAGCGGAAATTGAAATCGATGACGGCTTCACCAGGTATCACGTTCGATGCACCAGTGCCAGCATGGATATTCGACATTTGCCAGGAAGTGGGCAGGTAGTAGTCATTGCCTTTATCCCAGACCTCAGCCACCAGTTCTGCCATCGCAGGTGCCGCCAGATGGATGGGGTTCTTTGCCAGTTGCGGATAGGCAATATGGCCTTGAACGCCTTTGACGGTCAGTTTGCCCGACATGGTGCCGCGACGGCCATTCTTGATGGTGTCACCCAGCTTGTCGACAGAAGTTGGTTCGCCGACGATGCAATAGTCCAGCTGTTCGCCACGTGCCTTGAGTTTTTCGCAAACCACCACGGTGCCATCAGTCGCTGGGCCTTCTTCATCACTGGTGATCAGGAAGCCGATAGAACCTTTATGATCAGGATGGGCGGCAATGAATTCTTCGCATGCAACGACAAAGGCAGCGATTGATGTTTTCATGTCCGCAGCACCACGGCCATACAGCTTGCCATCCCTGTGGGTAGGTGTAAAAGGGGCAGATTGCCATTGCGTGACTGGGCCAGTAGGTACGACGTCGGTATGGCCGGCAAATACCAGCAGGGGGTGGCTTTGGCCGCGTCTGGCCCACAGGTTGGTGACTTCACCCGACTGTATGGTTTCGCATTGGAAGCCCAGTGGTTCCAGCAGGGCGATCAAGGTGTTCTGACAACCTTTGTCTTCGGGTGTGACAGAATCCAGTGCAATCAACTGTTCGGTCAGTGCAAGTGTTTTGCTCATGTTTATTTCTTGAAAATGGACTGGTATTGCGGCACAGAAAATCCGACATTGACTTGTTGCTGGTCGCCATTGTCGATCAGCATTACGGGGCGCTTGATGACGGAAGGCTTATCCATCATCAGCGCAATAGCTTGCTCCGTATCGCTGGCGGAAGCTTTTTCGGCATCACTGAGCGCACGCCAGGTGGTGCCCTTGCGGTTGATCAGCACATCCAGGTTTTGATGTTCCAGCCATGATTCTATGGCAGTACGGCTCAGGCCCTGCTTCTTGAAATCATGAAACTCAAATGCGAGATCTTGCTCTTGCAGCCAGGTACGGGCTTTTTTAACGGTGTCGCAGTTCGGAATGCCGAACAGGGTAATACGCTGTGTCATACGTCTTTAGCCGCTACTTTATGTTTACACGTTGAGGGTGAATTCGGTGAACGATGCTTCGTCCTTGGTTTCCGGTTCTGGCTCAGGTGGCGGTGCTGCGCTGCTGGAGGCTTCGTTATTCAGCAGCCACAACAGGTTGTTGGCCGAGTCGGAATTGGCCAGACCTTCTTCCTGAGTGATCAGACCTTCCTTGATCAGGTACATCAGTGCGCGCTCGAACGTCTGAGAGCCAGGCGACAGACTTTTCTCGATGGCTTCCTTGATCTGGAAGATATCTCCCTTTTCTATCAGTTCAGCCACATAGCGCGTGTTGAGCATGATTTCTACCGCTGGGCAGCGGCCACCGTCTTTGGCCCGTATCAGGCGTTGCGAAATAATGGCGCGTATGGATGACGACAGATCCAGCAGCAAGGCATTCCTGGTTTCCATGGGGAAGAAGCTGATGATACGGTTCAGTGCCTGGTAACTGTTATTGGCATGCAGGGTGGCCAGCACCAGATGGCCGGATTGTGCATAGGCAATGGCAGACATCATGGTGTCGAGATCACGAATTTCGCCAATGAGGATGCAATCAGGTGCCTGACGCAAGGAATTCTTCAGTGCGGTTTTCAGACTTTCAGAATCACTGCCGATTTCACGCTGATTGACGATGGATTTCTTACTGCGGAACAGATATTCGATCGGGTCTTCCAGTGTCAGGATATGGCCAGTCCTGACTTCATTCCTGTGATCGAGCATGGAGGCAATGGTGGTGGATTTGCCTGATCCGGTTGCACCGACAACCAGGATCAGCCCACGTTTTTCCATGATCAGTTCAGACAACACGGGCGGTAAATGCAGCGTGTTTAGGACAGGGATATCACCGGGAACAAAACGGAAAACGGCTGAAATCGACCCTCGCTGGCGGAAGGCCGACAGACGGAAACGGCCTATGCCGAGTGCGCCGATACCGATATTCAGTTCGTTTTTTTCTTCCAGTTCTTCCATATGGTCAGATGCTACAACTTCACTAAGCAGCGAGAGAATATTCGCCTGATCCATTTTTTGCTGGTTGATAGGGAGCAGATTGCCATTGATCTTCAGATGAATGGGCGAGTTCATCGCAAAAAACATGTCGGATGCATGTTTCTCTTTCATCAGTTGAAATAATCTCTCCATCGCCGCCATGATGTTTCCCTATTCTGAACTATAAATTGATCAAAGACGCAATCAGGCGCCGCGCAGCAATTCGTTGATACTGGTTTTGGAGCGTGTCTGTGCATCAACACGTTTCACGATCACTGCACAATACAGGCTGTATTTGCCGTCAGCAGATGGCAGATTGCCAGATACCACGACAGAACCGGCAGGCACGCGGCCATAGCTGACTTCGCCCGTGGCGCGGTCATAAATCTTGGTGGACTGGCCGATATACACGCCCATGGAAATGACAGAGTTTTCTTCCACGATGACGCCTTCGACGATTTCAGAGCGGGCACCGATGAAGCAATTGTCTTCAATGATGGTAGGGTTGGCTTGCATGGGTTCCAGCACGCCACCAATACCGACGCCGCCGGACAAATGCACGTTTTTACCGATTTGCGCGCAAGAACCTACTGTGGCCCAGGTATCAACCATTGCACCTTCATCGACATAAGCACCAATATTGACATAGGAAGGCATCAGCACAACGTTTTTTGCGATGAAGCTGCCACGACGTGCAACTGCCGGTGGCACTACGCGGAAACCGCCTTTGACGAAGTCCTCAGCCGTGTAATTGGCAAATTTGGTTGGTACCTTGTCGAAGAACTGCATATGGTCGCCGGAAGGCATGCAGATATTGTCTTCCAGACGGAAAGACAGCAATACCGCCTTTTTAATCCATTGATTGACGTTCCAGCTACCATCAATTTTTTGCGCTACCCGCAGGGTGCCGGCATCCAGTTCGCTCAATACATGGGCAACTGCTTCACGAATTTCTGCTGGAGCGGATTTAGGAGAAAAATTGGTACGGTCTTCCCACGCCTGATCGATGATTTGCTGTAATTGTTGAGTCATGTTGATATCTTCAGATGATTAAATAAACGAAATGGTGCAATTAAATAAGGCAATTAAATACGGCAATTGATAGAGAAAACGAGAGCCGGTTTTGCTCAACAGTTTTGCTCAGGTATATTTCTTGCAAAAGCTGACGATTCTTTGCGCTGCTTCCAGGCATTCTTCTGGCTCGGCCACCAGTGCCATGCGTACGCGGTTCTGTCCCGGGTTAATGCCATGTGCTTCACGTGCCAGGTAACTGCCCGGCAAAACTGTCACATTATATTCCTCGTACAGGCGACGGGCGAATTCTGTGTCTGACATCCCCAGTTTATCTGGAACCCTGGCCCACAGGTAAAAGGCGGCGTCAGGCAGGCTGACTTCCAGCACTTCTTGCAATACCGGGGTAATTTGGGCAAATTTGCGGATGTACTTGTCGCGATTCTCCTGGACATGGATTTCGTCATTCCAGGCAACCACTGACGCTGCCTGTATGCTGGGGCTCATGGCGCTGCCGTGGTAAGTCCGGTATAGCAGAAATTGTTTGATCAGTTCAGCGTCACCAGCAACGAAGCCGGAGCGCATGCCTGGCACATTCGAACGTTTTGACAGACTGGAAAGTGTGATCAGGCTGCGATAGTCATCCCGGCCCAGGGCGCGTGCCGCTTGCAGACTGCCCAGAGGGGCTTCAGCCTTGAAGTAAATTTCTGAATAGCATTCATCGGCAGCAATGACAAAATCATATTTGTCTGACAGGGCAAACAGTTCGGCCCAGTCATCCAGGTTCAGCACGGCACCGGTCGGGTTGCCGGGTGAGCAGATATACAGCAGTTGTACCCGTTTCCAGATGCTGTCAGGAATGCTTTTATAGTCAGGGGCAAAGTTGCGCGCCGGGTCGGCATTGGCAAAATACGGTTCAGCACCGGCCAGATAGGCGGCACCTTCATAAATCTGGTAAAACGGGTTGGGACACAGCACCAAAGGCAGGCCATCTTCGCAAGCGGCTGGGTTGATGACGGTCTGCGCCAGCGCAAACAGGGCTTCGCGCGAGCCGTTGACGGGCAATATCTGCGTCACGGCATCTGGTGCCGGTATGCCGTAACGGCGGGCTATCCAGCCTGAAATGGCATTGCGCAATGTGTCCGATCCGGCAGTGGACGGATAGCTGGCCAGCCCGCCCAGATTGGCGACCAGCGCATCCGTGATCAGTTTCGGTGTCGGATGCTTGGGTTCGCCTATGCCCAGGCTGATGGCAGGATAAGCAGTGGCCGGCTTGACATCGGCAAACAGTCGCTTCAGTTTTTCGAACGGATACGGTTGCAACTTGCTCAGGTAAGGATTGAAGGTCATTTTTTTTAATTCTTGGCAACTTGATGGCGATGATCGGGCTGGTTCTGCTATTTTGGCTATTGCTGCCATTTATTCGGCCGCATAATTTGGTTCGCTTATTTTGGCTTACTTATTTGGCTTGTTCATTGGATTCCGGTATTTTATTTGGTTTTGCCTGGATAACATGCAATCCGTATTATAGCCTCCAGTGCATTCTTCAGAGTAAGGCTTTCACACGTGGTTTTGATGAAAACCTGAATAATCTGCCAGCCAGCCTGTTATGCATGGTGAATCAGGTGTTGCGAGTCGGCTAATTGTGTAATAAGTTTGAAAACTAAAAATTTTGCCTTTACGATGGTATGATGCATTGATAATGGGGTTGGCTTGTATATACGGCCTTTGGAAACATAGATACGCGGTAGATTTGACTGCAAAAGATAATAAAATTAAACAAAGTGCGATTAACTTCTATTAAATTATCGGGATTTAAATCTTTTGTCGATCCCACTCATTTTCAGGTTCCTGGCCAGTTGGTGGGGGTAGTCGGCCCGAATGGTTGCGGCAAGTCGAATATTATCGATGCCGTACGCTGGGTTTTGGGTGAATCAAAGGCATCAGAGTTGCGTGGTGAATCCATGCAGGACGTTATTTTCAATGGTTCCACCCATCGTAAACCCGCCGGCCGTTCTTCGGTAGAGCTGGTTTTTGACAACAGCATGGGCAAAGCTGCCGGGCAATGGAGTCAGTATGGTGAAATTGCTGTCAAGCGTACGCTGACACGCGATGGGACTTCCACCTATTACATCAATGGCCAACCGGTGCGCCGCCGCGATATCCAGGATATTTTCCTCGGTACCGGCCTGGGCCCGCGTGCCTATGCAATTATCGGTCAGGGCATGATTTCGCGCATTATTGAAGCGCGTCCCGAAGAGTTGCGGATTTTCCTGGAAGAGGCAGCCGGTGTTTCCCGCTATAAAGAACGCCGTCGCGAGACTGAAAACCGTATCCACGATACCCATGAAAACCTGGTGCGTGTCGATGACATCCTGCGTGAATTGAATAACAATCTGGACAGATTGGGCGCACAGGCCGTGGTGGCGAATAAATTCCGTGAATTGCAGACCGATCAGGAAGAAAAACAGAAGCTGTTGTGGCTGCTGCGTAAAAAAGAAGCCGAAAACGAACAGAAAAAGCATTTCGCCGAGATAGAGAAAACCCAGCTGGACCTGGAAGAGCAAACCGCCAAACTGCGTCACGTCGAGCTGGAACTGGAGCAGATGCGCCAGACCCATTATGCAGTTGGTGATCGCATGCACCAGGCGCAAGGCCACCTGTACCAGACCAATGCCGAGATAGGCAGCCTGGAAGCGCAAATTAAGTTCGTTATCGAGTCGCGCAGCCGTTTGCAATCGCAATTGCAGTCCCTGACAGCGCAACGTGATCAATGGCAAAACCAGAGCAGACAATTCCAGGATGATTTGTCTGAAGGTGAAATCCATGTTGAAGAACTGGCGATGCGCGCCGAACAGGCGCTGGAAGTCAGCCAGCAACAACAGGATAAATTACCTGCAATGGAGCAGGTGTGGCGTGAGTCGCAGTTAAAAACCACGGAGTCACGTGCCCGTATCATGCAGATGCAGCAGCAAATAGAACTGGAATCTGCTCATCAGCGCAATGCCTCAAATATTCTGAATACCCTGGCATCCAGGCGTGAACGCCTGATGCAGGAAAAGCAGGGTCTGGTGCTGCCGGATACTACGCATCTGGACAATCTGTCCATGCAACTGGAAGAGAAAAAACAGGTGCTGGAAGAACTCAGCATGCAACTGGAAGAAGCGCAAGAGCGCTTGCCTGTGCTGGAAGACGAGCGCAAGCAGGCGCAGCAGCAGGTGAACCAGGATGCGGCAGAATATGCGCAACTGGAAGCACGCCTGCTGGCACTCAAACAATTGCAGGAAAAAGTCCAGACCCAGGGCAAGGTACAGCCATGGCTGGAAAAACACGAATTAAGCAGCCTGCCCAAGATCTGGCAAAAACTGCATATTGAAGCTGGCTGGGAAACTGCGCTGGAATCCATACTGCGTGAGCGTACTGCTGCGCTGGAAATGTCGAATCTGGACTGGGCCAAGGCATTTTTTGGTGACGCGCCGCCTGCCAAGCTGGCCGTTTGCGCGCCTACCGTCATGGCTGATACGGTTGCGCCTGTTGCCGGCCTCAAACCCTTCATCGATTTATTGCAACTCAATGATGCAGGTGTGCGTGGACTGATGCAGGACTGGTTGCATCAGGTCTACATCGCTGACGATATTACTTCTGCCTTTATGGACAGGGTTAAATTGCCAGCCGGTGCCTGCTTTATCACCAAGCAGGGCCATGTGATTGCGCGTTCCAGCGTGCGTTTTTATGCATCGGATTCCGAGCAGGATGGCGTGCTGGCCCGTCAGCAAGAGATAGAAAATATCACCAAGCAATGTCGCGCTAAGCACATGCTGGCGGACGAATCCAAAACGCGCGCCGTACGTGCCGAATCTGCGTATACCCAGGCAACCCAGCAGTTACAAGACTTGCGTCAGCGTGTAGGTGGTCTGACCCAGACTACGCATAGCCTGCAGATTGAATTCATGAAATTGTCTGAAGTGCAGGAGCGCTTTAACCAGCGCAGCACACAGATAGGCAGTGATCTGGCAGAGATCGCCGCGCAAGAGGCCGAACAGCAGCAAATCCGTGCCGAATCAGAGCAGAAGTTTGAACAACTGGACATGGATCTGGCCGAGCTGCAAGAAACCCATGAAGAAGGCCAGACTGCTTACCTGGAAAAAGAACAGCAGTTGAATGAGGCCAGGCAGCGTTTGCGTGACTTGGAACTGGCTGCGCAAGAAGCTGCATTTGCCGAAAAATCCCACCGCAGCAAACTGGAAGAATTGCGTCGTAATATCGCCACCGCGCTGGAACAGTCAGCGCAATTGTTTGCCAGCATGCAGCAAGGGCAACTGGAACTGGAATCCATGGATGACCAGACTGCCCAGGCTGGCTTGCAAGACTTGCTGGATCGTCGCAGTGAACAAGAAAAGGCGCTGGCCAATGCGCGCCATGAACTGGATCAACTGACCCAGCAATTGCGCCATCATGAAGAAGCCAAGATGCAGGTAGAGCGCAGTCTGCAACCACAGCGCGACCGCATTGTTGAACTACAGTTGAAAGAACAGGCAGCCCGTCTGAGCCAGGAACAATTCTCAGAACAATTGCGCAATTTTGAAGTCGATGAAGAAGCGCTGGCGCAGAAGCTGCATGATGATCTCAAACCATCGTATTTGCAGGGTGAGGTTACCCGTCTGACCAATGCAATTACTGCCTTGGGTGCGGTTAACATGGCAGCGCTGGATGAGCTGGCGCAGGCGACCGAGCGCAAGACTTTCCTCGATGCCCAGCATGCTGATCTGACTGAAGCGATCACGACCTTGCAGGATGCGATCCACAAGATTGATATTGAAACACGCGACCTGTTGCAAGATACCTTTGATAAGGTGAATCATCATTTCGCAGAGCTTTTCCCGATACTGTTCGGTGGTGGCCAGGCCAAGTTGATCATGACAGGCGATGAAATTCTGGATTCTGGCGTGCAGGTCATGGCACAGCCGCCTGGCAAAAAGAATGCAACCATCCATTTGTTGTCTGGCGGTGAAAAAGCGCTGACAGCAACGGCCCTGGTGTTTTCCATGTTCCAGCTCAATCCTGCACCTTTCTGCCTGCTTGATGAGGTGGATGCGCCACTGGATGACTCGAATACCGAGCGTTTCTGTAATATGGTGAAACGCATGTCGTCAAACACACAGTTTTTATTTATCTCCCACAACAAGATTGCGATGGAAATGGCACAACAATTGATTGGTGTCACCATGCAGGAACAGGGGGTTTCACGAATCGTGGCGGTGGATATGGAATCTGCCGTCAATTTTGCTACTGAGGTTCAAGCAGCATGACAGATCTACAAATCAGTTTATTGGCAATCGGTGGGACGCTGGTGGTCGGCGTCATTATTTTTAACAAGTGGCAAGAATACAAGGCCAAAAAAACCGTCGAAAATGCTTTCGGCAATGGGCATGATGATGTCCTCATGAATCCCGATGCACCGACAGACAGTATAGTCCGGCACGAACCCGTATTCGATGGTGATGTCGGCGTGGAAGAGTCTTTGACTGCGCCAGAGATGTCATCGCATGACGACGACGGCGATACCGCGCAAGCGGTGCAGGACAAAGAATTGCCGGTCGATGAATTGATCGATTGCGTCATTCCGCTGGAATTTGAAACACCGGTACGTGGCGAAAAAATCCTGGCAGAAATCGCTGACCTGAAATACGTAGGTAAAAAACCTGTGCATTTCATTGGCCAGAGCCATAGCGGCGAAAGAGATGTGATTGCCGTCGGTGGTGCCTATACCTGCCTGTTTGCCGGTGTGCAGATGGTCAGTCGCAGCGGCCCACTGAATGAACTCGAATATTCGGAGTTCATCATGAAGCTGCGTGCTATTGCAGACAATCTGAGTGCTCATTCGGATATTCCTGACATGAACAAGGTCATGATAAACGCACGTGAATTGCATCAGTTTGTTGCCGAGCATGATGCGCAACTGAGCGTCAATATTGCGGCCAATGGTGCGCCCTGGGCCTTGAATACCTTGCTGGCAGCACTGGAAAAAATGGGCTTTGACCAGCGTCCTGATGGTCGCTTGATGATGCCTGATGGCGATGGCGGCAGCCTGTTCACCCTGTCGACCAATGTCAGCGTCAGCGAAACCATGACTTCACGCCTGACCCTGTTGCTGGATGTGCCTTGTGTGGCACCGGCGCGGGATGGTTTTGGTGCCATGGCTGCCTGCGCACGCTCTTTGTCTACCCGTCTTGGCGGTACCGTGGTGGATGATGGCAATCAGCCTATTTCCAAACTGGCCCTTGATGAAATTGCAGGGCAGGTTAATGAGTTTTATGCTGCCATGGCTGAAGCACAGATACCGGCAGGTTCCTTGCGGGCGCAACGACTATTTAGCTGAATAAACGAACATGCAGAATGATTTTTTGGATGATGCTCCGGCTTCGGGAGCATCTGTGGCGGCACAGCGTGTGCAGTTTTTGCATGCAGAATTAAACCGTCATGCTCATGCCTATTATGTGCTGGATAACCCCAGCGTACCAGATGCTGAATACGACAGGCTGTTTTCGGAGTTGCAGCAACTGGAACAGACTTACCCCGAACTGAAAACACCAGATTCGCCAACCAATCGGGTTGGTGGTATACCCTTGCCGGAATTTGGCCAGGTGCAGCATGCTGTGCCCATGCTGTCGCTGAACAACGGCTTTGAAGAAGACGATGTTACCAACTTTGACCGCCGTGTGCGTGAGGGCCTGGATGCGGCGCAGGAAATTGATTACGCCATTGATCTCAAATTTGACGGCCTGGCTATCAATCTGCGTTATGTCGATGGCCTGTTCTCCCAGGCAGCGACCCGTGGTGATGGTTTTACTGGCGAGGATGTGACGGAAAACATACGCACCATACGCAGTATTCCCTTGCGTTTGCAGGTGGAAAATCCACCTAAGGTACTCGACGTGCGTGGTGAAGTGCTGATGTTCAAGCGTGATTTTGAAAAGCTGAATCAGCGTCAGCGTGATGCCGGCGCAAAAGAATTTGCCAATCCGCGCAATGCAGCGGCGGGCAGTTTGCGTCAGTTGGATTCCAAAATCACAGCCCAACGCAGCCTGCGGTTTTTTGCCTATGGCATAGGTGCACTGGAAGGCATGGACATGCCGCCATCCCATCGTGCCTTGCTGGACTGGTACCGCCAGGCTGGAATCCCCGTTTGTGAAGAAAATGCCCTGGTCAAAGGCGCACAGGGCTTGCTGGCGTTTTACCGGGCGATACAGGAAAAGCGTGCAGTACTCGATTACGAGATTGATGGTGTGGTCTACAAGGTCAATGACTTTGCCAGCCAGCAGTCGCTGGGCTATGTGTCGCGGGCGCCACGCTTTGCCATTGCACATAAGTTCCCGGCGCAAGAAGCATTGACGACGGTACTGGATATCGAAGTGCAGGTGGGCCGTACTGGTGCCATCACCCCGGTTGCCAGACTGGCGCCGGTATTCGTGGGCGGTGTAACCGTTACCAATGCCACCCTGCATAATGAAGAAGAAGTGCAGCGCAAGGATATACGCATAGGCGACACCGTGTCGGTACGCCGGGCCGGTGACGTGATTCCCGAAGTAGTGTCCAGCGTGCTGGAAAAACGTCCGGCAGATGCGCGCCAGTTTGTCATGCCTGAGGCTTGCCCGATCTGCGGCTCACCGATACAAAAGCCGGAAGACGAAGCAATTGCACGTTGTACCGGCGGCTGGATCAAGTGCTCGGCACAGCGCAAGGGTGGCCTGTTCCATTTCGCTTCACGCAAGGCCATGAATATCGATGGCGTTGGTGAACAACTGATTGATCAACTGGTCGACAAAAATGTGGTCACCACGGCAGCCGACTTGTACAAACTGGGCTTGCGTGCACTGATTGAGCTGGATCGTATGGCTGAAAAATCAGCACAAAACATCTTGCATGCGCTGGAAGTTTCAAAAGAAACCAGTTTCGCCCGTTTCATTTATGCCTTGGGTATACGCCACGTGGGTGAATCCACTGCGAAGGACCTGGCTAATCATTTCGGAAATGTCCAGGCCCTGTTACTCGCAAATGAAGAGCAGTTGCTGAATGTGCCTGATGTCGGGCCGGTAGTTGCCAAATCCATACTGCGGTTTTTTGGCGACAGCCTGAACGTGGAATTGGTTGAGCAATTGGTCGCTTCCGGCATACACTGGCCTGAGATTGAAGTGCAGGAAAAAGGCGAGCAGGTATTGGCGGGCAAGACTTTGGTGCTGACTGGCAGTTTGCCCACCTTGAGCCGCGACCAGGCGACGGAAATCATCGAAAATGCAGGTGGCAAGGTAGCTGGTTCAGTCTCCAAAAAAACCAGCTATGTAGTAGCTGGTGATGATGCAGGCAGCAAGTTGGTGAAGGCGCAAGAATTGGGTATTACTATTTTGACAGAAGCAGAATTGCTTCAACTTTGTTCCAGGAGCTGAAATGAGAAAAATTACAAAAGCCGTATTCCCGGTCGCCGGTTTGGGTAGTCGCTTTTTGCCTGCCACCAAGGCACAACCAAAAGAAATGTTGCCTATTGTCGACAAGCCCCTGATCCAATATGCAGTTGAAGAAGCGGTGGAAGCCGGTATTACCGAGATGGTATTTATCACCGGTAGAAACAAACGCGCCATTGAAGATCATTTCGACAAGGCGTATGAACTGGAAAGTGAACTCGAAGCTGCCGGCAAGGAAGCTTTGCTGGATCTGGTCAGAAACGTTATTCCTAAAAACATCAACTGCATTTATATCCGGCAGACTGCAGCGCTGGGCCTGGGCCATGCCGTTTTGTGCGCACGCCCTGTGATTGGTGACGATCCGTTTGCTGTATTGCTGGCTGACGATTTGATGGATGCCGATATCGGTCAGCCATCTGTCATGGCGCAAATGGCGCGTCAATACGAAGCAGAAGGCGGCAGCATTGTTGCCGTGCAAAACGTCCCGCGTGAATTTACCCGCCAATACGGTATCGTCAGCGGCACGCCGTATACCGAACATCTGGAACGCGTACAGGGTATCGTAGAAAAACCAATGCCTGATGTTGCACCGTCGACCCTGGCTGTGGTCGGTCGTTACATTTTATCGGGTCGTATATTTTCTTACCTGGAAACTCTGGGTAAGGGTTCTGGCGGCGAGATTCAGCTGACGGATGGTATTGCTGCCATGCTCAAGGATTTCCCGGTGTATGCTTTCCGCCCGCAGGCTACCCGTTATGACTGCGGTTCTAAACTCGGTTACCTGAAGGCCAGTGTCGCCCTGGGATTGAAACACAAGGAAACCAGCGCTGAATTTACCGAGTATCTGCAGTCTCTGAAATAATCAGACCTGATAGACCTCCTGTGGTCATGCAGTGATGTTGCGGTCAGGTTTTTTCAAGCTGACCGCATTTTTTATATCGATGAAATAAAAGTGGTGTGTCATGATCCATCCTATCCTTAAAATGGGCGATGCCCGTCTGTTGAGAGTTGCTGACCAGGTGACTGAGTTTGATACGCCTGAGTTGCATCAGTTGATCAAGGACATGTTTGAAACCATGGTGGCGGCAAATGGGGCAGGGCTGGCAGCACCACAGATTGGTATTAATCTGCAACTGGTGATCTTTGGCTTTAAAACCAATCCACGTTATCCGGATGCACCGGTGGTGCCCGAAACCGTGCTCATCAATCCGGTGTTGACACCTTTGTCTGATGCTACCGATGATGCCTGGGAAGGTTGTCTGTCGGTGCCGGGTATGCGTGGTCTTGTGCCACGCTGGAGCGCCTTGCGGTATGAGGGCTTTGACCAGTTCGGCAAAGTCATTTCACGTGAAGTAGACGGTTTTCATGCGCGGGTAGTGCAGCATGAGTGTGATCACCTGAATGGTATTTTGTACCCGATGCGTATCCGTGACCTGACGCAATTCGGCTTCACCGAAGTATTGTTTCCAGAGATGGATCCGAATGACGATGATTGAAAACCTGTTTGCGATCTTAGGCGCGTGCGCAATTAGCGTCAACGCGGGGCTCATGTGCTGCTCAAAATGCTCATGTACTAGGGGCTGTTAACATTCAATAAAATGTGTTTACATTCGGTATTGGAAAAATAGGATACCGAAATGCAAAGCGACCGCAAGATGTTAAGAGATGATCAATGGAAGAAGATAGAAGCCTTGTTACC
>NZ_JBMPOW010000028.1:0-66201 GCF_049340205.1 Undibacterium sp. Ji49W
CGGTAATCGCTGCGGTGGTGACGGCAATGTTGCCGCCGGTAATGGCGCTGTCCCAGTCATCGGCTGCGGCCAGGTTGTAAGTGGTACCACCGGTTGAGGTAGTACCGTTCTTGTTGAACAGGGCTTCGACGGCGGCCTGGTCGGCACCGGCGAGTGTCACGGCAAAGCTGGTGGCGCTGGTGACTTCGACATTGCCAGTGGTCGACAGCGTACGGGTAGCTGCGCCTTCGCCTTTGATGGTCAGGGCCGTGACAGTAATGTCATTGGTGGCACCGATGGTCTTGACCAGGCCAGTGCCTGTGACAGTCAGGACGTGGGTGGTGATGTCATAGGTCGCAGACGTGATCGTTGGGGCGGCCACGTTGGAGACGGTGACGGCATTGCCGGTCAGGTCAGCACTGGAGGTGGTGGTGGCATCCCAGGAAGCGGCGGCAGCGAGATTGAAGGTGGTGGTATCAACGGCGGTGGTGCCGTTCTTGTTCAATATGCCATTGATGGCGAGCTTATCGGCGGCGTTCAGGGTCACGGCAAAGGCGGTACTGCTGCTGGCGGTGACGTTGGCAGTGGTCAGGGTGTAGGAACCAGCCTGGCCAGTCAAGGACAGTTTACTGACATCAATGGTGTCGCCACCGACGATGTTGACGGCGGAGACCGATAAAATGCCAGTCGCGGCATCGTAGCTGGAACTCAAAATACTTGGTGCCGCATTGGCGACGGTGATGCCATTGCCGGTCAAATCCTGGATGTTGCCACCGGTGATGGCGCTGTTCCAGTCGTCGGCAACGGCCAGGTTGTAGGTGGTGGCGCTGCTGGCAGACGCAGTGCCGTTCTTGTTGAGCAGGGCATCGACACCACCGATATCGGCACCAGCTAAGGTAAATGTAAAGCTGGTAGCGGAGGTGATTTCGACATTGCCGGTGGTGGACAGGGTGTAGGTTGCACCACCTTCACCGGTAATGGTGAGTTTGGAAATGGTGATGTCATTCGTCGCACCAATGGTTTTAACGAGGTTGGTGCCGGTGACGGTGAAGACGTGGGTAGTACCGTCATAGGTTGCGGACGTAATCGTTGGTGCAGTGACGTTGGATACGGTCACGGCATTGCCGGTCAAATCTGCACTCGATGTGGTGGTAGCGTCCCAGGAAGCGGCAGCGGCCAGGTTAAAGGTGGTGGTATCAACGGCGGTGGTGCCGTTGTTGTTCAGTATGCCATTGATGGCCAGTTTGTCGGCAGCGTTCAGGGTGACTGCAAAAGCTGTTGAACTGCTGGCGGTGACGTTGGCGGTGGTCAGGGTGTAGGAACCGGCCTGGCCTGTGATGGATAACTTGCTCACATCAATGGTGTCACCACCGACGATGTTGACGGCGGAGACCGACAATATGCCAGTCGCGGCATCGTAGGTGGAACTTAATATGCTTGGTGCGGCGTTCGATACGGTGATGCCGTTGCCGGTTAAATCCTGGATGTTGCCGCCGGTGATGACGCTATCCCAGTCGTCGGCAGCAGACAAATTGTAGGTGGTGGAACTGCTGGCGGACGAGGTGCCGTTTTTATTGAGCAGGCTATCGACTGCGGCAATATCGGCACCGGCCAATGTAAAGGTAAAGCTGGTGGCAGAAGTGATTTCGACGTTGCCAGTGGTGGACAGGGTACGGGTTGCACCGCCTTCGCCGGTGATGGTCAGCTTGGTAATGGTGATGTCATTGGTGGCACCTATGGTTTTAACGAGGTTGGTGCCGGTGATGGTGAAGACGTGGGTGGTGCCATCATAGGTCGCGGACGTAATGGTTGGGGCGGTGACGTTGGAGACGGTCACGGCGTTACCGGTCAGGTCGGCGGCTGATGTCGTGGTGGCATCCCAGGATGCAGCGGCTGCCAGGTTAAAGGTGGTGGTATCAACGGCGGTGGTGCCGTTGTTGTTCAGTATGCCGTTGATGGCGAGCTTGTCGGCGGCGTTGAGGGTGACTGCAAACGCAGTTGCACTGCTGGCGGTGACGTTGGCGGTGGTCAGGGTGTAGGAACCGGCCTGACCTGTGATGGACAGTTTACTTACATCAATGGTGTCGCCAGCGACGATGTTGACGGCGGAGACGCTGAGGATGCCGGTGCTGGCATCGTAGGTGGAACTCAAAATACTTGGTGCGGCATTCGAGACGGTGATGCCGTTGCCGGTCAGGTCGGCGATGTTGCCGCCGGTGATGACGCTGTCCCAGTCGTCGGCTGCTGCGAGATTATAGGTGGTGGTGCTAACCGAAGAAGTACCATTTTTATTCAATAGCGCATCAACCGCAGCGATGTCTGCACCAGCGAGAGTAAAGGTGAAGCTGGTGGCGGAGGTGACTTCGACGTTGCCGGTGGTGGACAGGGTACGCGTTGCACCGCCTTCGCCAGTAATGGTCAGTTTGGAAATCGTGATGTCGTTCGTCGCGCCTATCGTTTTAACGAGGTTGGTGCCTGTGATGGTGAAGACGTGGGTGATGCCGTCGTAGGTTGCGGACGTAATGGTTGGGGCGGTGACGTTGGATACGGTCACTGCATTGCCAGTCAGGTCAGCACTGGAGGTGGTGGTGGCATCCCAGGATGCGGCTGCTGCGAGGTTGAAGGTAGTGGTATCAACCGCTGCTGTGCCGTTGTTGTTCAGTATGCCGTTGATGGCGAGCTTGTCGGCAGCGTTCAGGGTGACTGCAAAAGCAGTTGCACTGCTGGCAGTGACGTTGGCGGTGGTCAGAGTGTAGGAACCGGCCTGGCCAGTCAAAGACAGTTTACTTACATCGATGGTGTCGCCAGCGATGATGTTGACGGCGGAGACCGACAGGATGCCGGTGCTGGCATCGTAGCTGGAGCTCAAAATACTTGGGGCGGCATTGGCGACGGTGATGCCGTTGCCGGTCAGATCAGCGATGTTGCCGCCGGTGATGACGCTGTCCCAGTCATCGGCTGCTGCCAGATTATACGTTGTGGAGCTACCGGCGGAAGACGTGCCGTTTTTATTGAGCAGGTTATCGACAGCAGCAATATCGGCACCGGCCAGGGTGAAGGTGAAGCTGGTGTCTGATGTAACTTCGACGTTGCCTGTCGTGGACAGGGTGCGGGTGGCACCGCCTTCGCCAGTGATGGTCAGTTTGGATATCGTGATGTCGTTGGTCGCACCTATCGTTTGAACCAGGTTAGTGCCGGTGATGGTGAAGACGTGGGTGGTGCCGTCGTACGTCGCGGATGTAATCGTTGGCGCGGTGACGTTCGAGACAGTGACGGCATTGCCAGTCAGATCTGCTGATGCAGGGACTGTCGTGTCCCAGCTTGCTGCTGCGGCCAGATTGAATGTGGTGGTATCAACGGCAGTTGTGCCGTTGTTGTTCAATATGCCGTTGATGGCAAGTTTGTCAGCAGCATTCAAAGTGACCGAGAACGCAGTAGCGCTGGTCGCAGTGACATTGGCCGTGGTCAGGGTATATGAACCCGCCTGACCAGTCAGGGACAGTTTGGAAACATCAATGGTATCGCCACTGGCGAGATTGCTACCAGTGACAAACAGAATACCTGTGCTGGCGTCATAGGTGGCTGAGGTGATAGCAGGAGATACGATATTCGATACGGTAATGCCATTGCCCGTCAGGTCTGCGATATTGAGCGTCGCATCAGCACCATTGGCCCAGTCATCTGCCGCAGCAAGGTTATAGGTCGTGCCACCTACCGATTGCGTACCATTGTTATTGAGCAGGGTGCGCAGGCCCAGTTTGTCGGTCGCAGACAGTACCAGGGTAAAACTGGTATCAGAACTGATTTCAACGTTGGCCGTGTCGGTCAGGGTATAAGTGCTGCCGCCTTGTCCTGTCAGCGTAAATTTATTGGCAATGATATCGTTAGCAGCACCACTACGATGGGTAAAGCCCGTGCCTGTGACCACCAGGTTGCCGGTAGTGGCATCATAAGTGGCTGAGGTAACGGTAGGCGCCGCGACCGTGGCTGTAATGCCATTGCCAGTCAGGTCGGCAATGACAACGGCTGCATCTGCGCCTGCTGCCCAGTCTTCTGCTGCCGCGACGTTGTAGGTAGTACCACCGGTGGAACTAGTGCCGTTTTTGTTGACGATCTGGTTGATACCTGACTTGTCAGTGGCGCTGAGTACAAGTGAAAAGCTGGTAGCCGATGTAATCTCTGCATTTGCCGTGTCCGTCAGGGTATAGGTGGCACCGCCTTCACCAGTCAGTGTGAATTTATTGGCGACGATGTCATTCGCTGCACCGTTCAGTATAGACAAGCCTGTGCCGGTAACGACCAGAACACCAGTACTGGAGTTATAGGTTGCCGAAGTGATGGTAGGGACTGCAGCATTGGATACTGTCACAGCGTTCGTCAAATCCTGGATATTTCCACCAGTGATGGGGCCGTTCCAGTCATCTGCAGCCGAGATATTGTAAGTCGTGCCACCGGTAGAATTAATACCATTTTTGTTGAAGAGGATATTGACGGCATTAATATCTGCACCAGCCAGGGTGAAACTGAACGTCGTGTCATTCGTGACTTCTACATTGCTGGTAGTAGAAATCGTGCGGGTGACGCCACCTTCACCGGTAATGGTCAGTGTATTGATGGTGATATCGTTGGTGGCACCAACTATCTTGACCAGGCCAGTGCCTGTGACGGTGAATGTGCCAGTGCTGGCATCATACGCGGCTGAAGTGATGGTAGGTGCAGTGACATTCGAGACCGTGACGCCATTACCAGTCACATCGTTAGGGGAAGAAGCAGTGACGTCCCAGTTGGCAGCGGCTGTCACGAAATAGGTGGAGCCACTGACCGCGTTTGTCCCATTCTTGTTCAGCAGGCCATTCACATTTATTTTGTCTGTAGCATTCAGCGTGACAGAAAATGCAGTGCTGCTGCTGGCCGTGACGTTGGCCGTGGTCAAGGCATAAAAGTTGCCGTTTTGCCCAAACAGTCCCATTTTGCTGATATCTATCGTGCCGCCATTGGTGATATTGGCACCGGTGACAGAGAGAACGCCAGTGCTGGCATCGTAAGTGGCACTCGTGAGAATCGGTGGCGCATTGGATACAGTGATGGCATTGGTCGCATCTGAAATATCACCGCCAGTGATGGCGCTATTCCAGTCATCTGCTGCAGCCAGGTTGTAGGTCGTACCACCGCTGGAACTGCTGCCATTCTTATCAAGTAATGCCTTGACCGCAGCAATATCGGCACCTGCCAGTGTGAGCGTGAAACTGGTGGCACTGGTGATTTCCACATTGCCAGTGGTAGAAAGCGTACGAGTAACACCACCCTGTCCCGTTATGGTCAGGGTCGAGACAGTGATATCGTTATTGGCACCGGTGACCTTGACCAAATTTGTGCCAGTGACCGTAAATACACCGGTAGTAGCATTGAAGGTAGCTGAGGTGATCGTCGGTGCCGTAACGTTCGAGACGGTAATGCCGTTACCGGTTGTATCAGGGTCGGAATTGGCCGTGACATCCCAGTTTGCAGCTCCAGACAGATTAAACGTTGTGGTATCTGCGGCAGTGGTACCATTTTTGTTCAGTATGCTATTGACAGCGATCTTGTCGGCCGCGCCCAGCGTGACCGTGAAAGAGGTGGCGCTAGTGGCGGTTGTATTGCTGGTGGCGGCTGTCAGTGTGTAAGAACCACCATTCCCAGTCAGGCTCAGTTTGGTGACATCAATATTGTCACCAGCGGTCATATCGGTGCCCGTGACAACCAGTACACCTGTGCTGGCATCATAGGTGGCGCTGGTAATACTGGTCGGGATGGCTATTGAGGTAAACGCCCAGGTTGAATTTGAGCTGATACCGTTATAGGTATTGCTGCCACCATCCTGGAAAGCGCCACTGTCAATCAAGACGTAATAACCAGTATTACCTGCAAACGTGGCAGTAGGGTTAATGGTGACCTTGCTGTTGGCACCACCAGTGCCCGCACTGAACGTCACTTTGGCGCTATCATTTGCTGCGATGGTTTCAAGTACGGCATTGTCGGACTGACGGTAAATAACAATGTTTTTTGCCGCAACGGCCGTGACTGCCGTACCGAATTCAATCACGAGATTATAGTTCGATGGCACGTCAATCGCACCGGTATTTGGGGATACCACACCAGCAAAATTGAAGGTGTTGTTGTCACTGAACTCGTAAGCACCTATATCCGTCGTACCGCCACGTCCTGCACCACGTGCATCGGTAGTGGGTACGTTGCCGCCTGCCGTGGTTCCGGCGCTAATTGCAGTGCTGCCAGTCGCAATGGCAACCGTTTGAACTGCGCCGCCGTTAAATGCCAGTGAACCTAAAGCGCTACCCAGGGTGGTGATAGTTCCCGTCAAAGAATTAGTTCCAGCGGCTCCTATTGTCGTCAAAACAATATTGTTGCTACCAGATAAAGTCGAACTACTACCAATAAAGAGGTCCGTATCATTCGTGCTGGCATTGGTACTGGAGTTATTAGCGATGATCGTGTTTTTTATCGTAACTGCGCCAGTGCTAGCTCTTATATAGACGCCGCCGCCGCCGCTGCTTGCAACATTTCCACCAGTAAATGAATTCCCAACTATAGTTGAATTTACTATTGTCGTGGTTCCTGCACCACTGATTGCGATACCACCTCCACCCGCAGCAGCGGCATCTGCAGACCTGCCAGTCGAGTTATTTGCGATGGTTACATTTGTTAATATCGCGCTCGTCCCTGCTGCAATCGCAATACCACCACCATATCTGCCTAGACTGTTTCCCGAATTTCCGCTTATGGTAGTGTTGCTGATATTGATTTGTGCGCCGGCAACATAAGCGCCGCCACCATTTCCGCCAGAATCTTGCGCGCTCGATGTGTTATTCGAAATGGTGCTATTGCTGATCGTTATAGTTCCGCCACCTTGATAAAAGAGAAGTCCGGCCCCCTGTTTTGATGCAACGCTGTTTGTTATAACGACATGGTCCAGTGTGAGTGAACCTGAATACTGAAAAGTAATTGCACCACCACCCCAGCCTGAATCGCCACCAACTCCCTTGCCATTGGTGATGGTCATGCCAGAAAGAGTAAGCGCAGAGGTATTGTTCTTGGTACCGCCCGAGCCATAGGCTGAAAAAATACGTGAGTTATTGTTGCCGCTGATCGTCAACAGGTTTTCACCAGCACCAATGATGGACAGGGGATTATTGTCAGTTGGAGAGTCGACATCGATTGATCCGCTCGTCAACGTTAATGTTGCCGCACCACTGGCAAACAAGGCCGGATCAAAAACGATGGTATCGGGAGTCGCATTGCTCGTGGCCGTTGCAACAGCTGCGCGCAAAGAACCGGCACCGCTATCATTCAGATTGGTGACCTTGATCGTTGCCAGGTCGTATTGATATTGCTGCGCTGCGATGGCCGTGGTTTCTACTGCGCCGTTATGGTATTCCAGTGTCCAGTCACCATGCACACCCGTGTCATTGGTCGACGCTGCCACATCTGCGCCGGTTGCTTTTGCCAGTTGATTGACAAAGGTGGTGCCTGCATCACCTTTGGCGACATCACAGCCGTACAGCAAAATATCGGCCCCCGGTGCCAGTGCCTTGTGTATGGTGGCCATACTGGCCTGGTAGTCAGCCATGTTATATGAGGAAAGCATGGTATTACCCATGACCAGATAACCCTCACCACCGTGCGATACGATATGAACGGCAGTGATGTCTGCCTTGCCTTGCAGTGCATCGGCCATTTGCTGCACACCGTTTTTTAACGGGTCGAGCGTGATGACTTCTGTTCCAGGTTTGAGATTGCCAACCAGGCTTTGCCAGTTTTGCAGCGTGGTATCAACAAACACCACTTCATGCGGACCTGCCTGGACTGGTGCCGGTGCGGGTGAGGGTGCAGACACGGGCGCAGCAGTCTGTATGACAGGCGTAAGCGGTGTCACTGAGGTAGCGACATGATCATTATCTTGCGCTTGATTATTCAGTATGTTGGTAGTTGGGATCATGATCAATTTCCTGTCGCGGTAGAAACAAATTTGGCGGTGATTACATTGGCACGGCTACCGGTCGTGTCTTTCCAGAACGATAGCTGGCTGTATTGCTGAAATAAATCGGGGGGCAGTATGGTGTCGCGGGCCTGGAAGCTGACTTCGGGCCTGACCTTGTGCAGGCCACGCATGCCTAAGGGCGCATCAAATTCTGGCGCGTCATACTGGATATTCTGGAAGTCATGCTCGAATGGTTCGGCACCGATAAAGTCATAAATCAGGGGCAGCACTTTTTGTGGCGCCTGTGCCAGCAAGTCATAATCAATAAGCAGCATGGACGCTGCATGTTCGCTGTAAAAAGCACTCTTCAGGGCAGCCCAGGGATAACCCACCATGCGGTTACGCTGTGCCAGGGTCTCGACCCGGCTATAGACCGTTGCACGCTCATTGTCGTCATTGAACAGGCGTGTGATTTCGTAAGGGTCAGCCGCGTATTTGCGTTCTATGCTGTCCATCACCCAGGCGACATTGCGCACACAGGCAATGACTTTGGAGCCGGGAAACTGATCCATCAACATCGGTAAATGGGCTGTCCACATGCGGTTGGTATCAAACACCACGCTTTTATCGGCGTGTTCAGCATAATAAGAATCAAACAGACCACGGACCAGACGCTTGCGTTCAGGCTTGGTGATGACAGGCCCAAATTCAGTTCCAGCGCCAAACTGATGCAACATGCTGGTATATAAAGTACCGACCGGGCTGGTCATGCCTGCATGAAAACGCGGGTTTTGCAACAGCAATGCTGCCAGTAAGGTGGAACCAGAACGTGGCAGGCCAGAGATGAAGTGATAAGTTGCTGCTGTCATAAAGTACTGAATTCTTTGGCGTAGGAAAAAAGTTGATTGATCGCATCAGGTAGTGCTGTCTGATTGGTATCAATGACGCAATCTGGTGACACCGGTGCTTCATACGGTGCCGAAAAGCCGGTTAGTTGCAAAGCCGGGTCATTCCGGGCTCTTGCATACCAGCCTTTGGGATCACGTTGCTGGCAGATGTGCAAAGGCGTGGCGACATGAGTTTCTATAAAACGCTGCGTACCGATGATGTCTCTGGCCAGTGCTCTGCCGCTGATGGTAGGGGATACCAATGCGACTATCGCATGAATGCCATTGCTGTTGAGCAGTCTGGCCATTTCTGCCGTACGGCGACCTTGTTCTTCGCGATCAGCAGGGCTGAAACCCAGATCACGTGACAGACCCTTGCGCAATTCATCACCATCCAGAACACAAACCGGCTGGGCATGCGCACGCAGGCGATCTGCCAGGTTTTGTGCCAGCGTCGTTTTACCCGCACCTGGCAGGCCACTTAGCCACCAGGTCTTTGCTGTGCCTGTTTCTGTATTGGAAAGAGTCTTTATTTGTTCCTGATCACGCATCCGACCGCCACCGATAAGCCTGAAAAACATCGGGTGTCATGGATGCCCGATACGAGATACTGCAAAGCTGAAATCTGATTACTTATTACTTCATCACTTCAATAAGCCACTTCAATAAAACAGGCAGTGGTACTTATTAAATTGTTTTTTGAGGGCAATATGAAATAGCTTGATATCTGCCGTTGCATCGGCAGAGGTCTATTTGTATAGGCTAAATATCAAAAAAATAACTGCAATACTAACATTGAAATAAGCAAAAATGGCAACAAAGACGCGCTTCGTGCCATTTATTTGAGCAACAATTCCTTTTTGGAAATTGTTGTTAGTTGAAAAATGCCTGATAAAAAAAGCAAGTACTGCCGTCTTCGTGCTTTTGTTTGTCTTGTCCCTTGTCGTAATCGGGCATGACGGGTGCTATCAACCAGACGTTTTGCCCCATCTCGGGATGATGAACGATGTAGTTGTCCTGCGACAGCAGCTTGGTGCCGGTACCAGAAAATATCAGCAGTAAAGGCGTAGCGAAATGGTCTGGCAAGCCACGGCGTGAGCGCTCATCGACTTCTTCCAGTTTAAGTTCGATGTCACCTATAGAGGTTTCTATACGAAAGATGTTGCCTATGTAGGCGTTAAGCTGCTCTTTGGATAATGTCATTGTTTTACGTGGTTAAAGTTTCACTTGCAAGAACACACAAGCATAGGCAGGATGATAATCATGTATTTTAATCATCTTGGGAGTGCTTGTGTACAAATTAACTGGCGGGTGTCAATTGCGAGCGCCGAGAGAGGACGACCAGGCTTTTCTGGATGTACTGTATGCCAGTCGCCGCCTGGATTTGCAGCAACTGCCTGTGGACCCTGTAGTCGTGGCGCAAATGATCAAGATGCAACAGCATGTGCAGATGGCAGGCATACGGCAGCATTTTCCTGATGCGCAGCATTGGATTGTGGAACAGACAGGCCAGCCTGTTGGTCGCGTGATCATTGATGCAGGCACAAACGACATGCGCCTGGTAGATATCGCCATTGCACCGGAGGCACAACGCCAGGGCATCGCCAGGTCGGTATTGCTGGCCATGCAGGAAGAAGCGACAGAGCAAAATCAGGTTGTCAGCCTGGCGGTAGAGTTGAGCAACCACGCGGCAAAGGCGCTGTATCTGCAAATGGGTTTTTTGGTACAGAGCACTGATGGGCTGTTTGAACAGATGCACTGGCATGGCCGTGCTGGCGTAGTTGATGTGCGTGGTGTGCTTGATGTGGGCAATGTGGGCGGCATACAAATGGAGCAGCGCGATGTCACAGCCTAGTCGTTATCTGAGGTTACCCTTTTCTTTTGACCTGGCACGCCTGCGTGCAGAGCTGACCCTGCTGGAAGCCTCGCAATGGATCAGTCATTTCAATACCAGCGCTTACGAAAACAACTGGCTGTGCCTGCCTTTGCGTGCAGTGGATGGGCGTATTGATCACATCATGCCTGTCAACGAGGGGCAGTTTCAGGACACGGTGCTCTTGCAGGATTGCCCCTATATGCGCGAAGTGATTGATTTTTTCCAGTGCGAAAAAACGTCCATACGTCTGATGTCGCTGGAGGCCGGTGGCATCATCAAGGAACACCGGGACGATGCCACCTCGTTGGAAGATGGCATTACCCGTTTGCATATACCGATTAACACCACGCCCGACGTACTGTTTCGCATTGACGGCGAAGAAATACATTTCTCTGCCGGGGATACCTGGTATCTGAATGCCAGTTGCCTGCATGCAGTGCGTAATCCGGGTACACAGGCGCGGGTGCATCTGATGCTTGATTGCGTCAGCAATGCCTGGCTGGAAGAGGTGTTTCTGGATGCTGGCTGGGTTGCCAGGCCAAAATCAAAATATCCGGATTCTTCCATCAATGATGACAATGTGCTTGTCGTGATTGAACAACTGCGTGCGTCTGGTCACAGCGCAGGTATCAGGATAGCCGATGAACTGGATGCCATCAGGTTGGCTGGCTGATTTGAATGATCGTTTAAAAAAATGAATATGAAGCAGGGCTTTGCTGCCGAAGAACGCGCACTGTTGCGCGGTCAGCAGATTGATGCACATACTATCGACACCATGCAGGGCTGGTTCCCGGTAGCGATTGCTACAGAAACGAATCGCCTGTGGTGGCGTTATATGGGAGAAAAAAGATTCACAGAATCATTCTTTCAGGACAGCCTGTCCGGCCAGACGTATGAACAAAGAAGAGTCTGCCATACGCCCATCGCCGGTCTGGGCGAATTATGTAAAGGCATACAGAGTATTGCGCCGACTGCGTTTATTTTCCATGTGTCACGCTGCGGTTCAACGCTGCTGACACAGATGCTGGCATCGCTGGAGCAGTGCGTAGTGATGTCTGAACCACCGGTACTGGATGCGTTTTTTCGTTATTATCATCACCAGCCAGACATGCTGGGTGCTTTGGATTTGTTGCGGCAACTGGTGAGCCTGCTGGGGCAAAAAAGGCATGCTCACGAGACCCATTTTTTTATTAAGTTCGATAGCTGGCATATGCCATGGCTGGCCTTCATACGGCAGGCGTTTCCTGATACTCCTTTCATATTTCTGTATCGTGAACCGGATGCGGTGCTGGCATCTCACCGGCGTCAGCGCGGGCCGCAAATGATACCCGGGCTCCTGGATATCACCAGGCTGGATGTGCATTGCCAGTCTGTGCCTGCCGCAGACATGGACAGCTATGCGGCGGCGGTGTTGGAGGCCTTGTTCAGGTCCGCACTGGAGCAAGTAGCGGCGTCGCGTCTGCATTTGTTGAACTATTCGCAATTGCCGGCGATTCTATGGAATCAGTTGTTTAAGCTCTTTGCACTTGAGTGCGACGAGGCGCAATTGTTCAGTCTGAAAGCCAGATCCACTTTACATTCCAAACACAGACACATGAGTTATCTGGGCGACCCACCTGCTACTGAACAGCAGGTGGAGCAGGTGCTGGAGTTGAATGAAAATGCTACAAAGCAATGTCAGATAGTCTATGAAGAGCTGGAAAAACTCCGCTCCAAAACATGATTTTTGTGATGTGTCTGTTGCAAAATTGCGTCGTCTTGCCATTCTGTAATGTGGCTTTCACCACATAGACAGATGCATCTGAGTTTTGCAATCGTTTTTGTACCTTAATAAAAGAAAAGCTGGTGTATTTTTTCTAATAAGGATTGTAGAATTGGTTTGCTTTTTTTGAAATTGCTTTTCGCAAGTACAAGAGGTTGTTGCAAAGCTGGTTGTTGCAAAGCTAAGGGGGTCAGATATTGCCTTCGCCATAGCCTCCGGAAAAGTTCCTGATTAAAGCTGTTGATAAAAGTTCTTACTTTTATCAGGGCATCTTCGTATGCCGGATTGTTTAATCCCTGTATCAACCACAACTTGAATTGGAGTAAGTAATGGATGCATTTATGGGCACTATATTGGCCGTTGGTTTTAATTTTCCACCACGCGGCTGGCTGTTCTGTAACGGACAAACAGTTGCTATTTCACAAAATTCGGCGATGTTTGCCTTGTTAGGCACCATGTATGGTGGCGATGGACAATCGACTTTTGGTATTCCAGATCTGCGCGGCCGGGTTGCGGTTGGTTCACAAGGTGCGGGCCCTGGCATTGCAAATGTATCGCAGGGTGAAAAAGCTGGCGTGAACAATGTGACAGCGATTGCAACAGGCACTGGCAGCGTGACTTTGACAGTAGCTAATCTGCCTGCGCATACGCATACTGCGGTGCTGGATGTCACAGGCCTGGCAGCCAATACAACGATCAATGTCGGCACCGGCACCAATGGTGCTCTTCCCGTAGCGCCAAACAATGGTGGCTTGACCAATACTGCTGGCGGTGCATCTGGCGCAGCTATTTTCTTGCCAGCTGGTACAGCGCCAACCGCGCCGGTAGCTTTGGGTGGTGTTACAACTGCAATCACAGGAACTGGTACTGTGACCAATGCAAATACAGGCTCAGGCACGGCTACAGCATTCCCTGTTACCACGACATCGACTAACACCGTCATGCAACCATACCTGGGTTTGAACTACATCATCGCGATGGAAGGCATTTTCCCATCCAGGAACTAAGCATTTAGCTGCAACATAAAAAATGGCGCTTTATTGCGCCATTTTTTATTTCTGTATCACTTTAACTCACGTAAGTTTCAGCTTGCCACCAGATACCCGTTCTATCCCTGCCAGGTCCTGCCAGCTTTGTACCTGTTCAAAGCCAGCCTCCAGCAACATGGCACGTACCGCTTCTGCCTGATCGTAGCCGTGTTCCAGCAGGATCCACCCGTTCGCTTGCAGATGCAGATGTGCTGCGCCAATCAACTGGCGGTAAGCCGTCAGGCCATCGGCATGATCTGTCAGTGCATCTGCGGGCTCAAAGCGCAAGTCACCTTGTTGCAGATGGCTATCGCCAGCGACGATGTACGGCGGGTTGCTAACGATGGTGTGGAATCGCCTGCCTGCTACTGCCTGATACCAGTCGCTTTGCAATAACTCCACTTTGCTGGGGGCTATATGGCGACGGGTATTTTCCCGGGCGACGGCCAGTGCTGCTGCGCTGATATCCAGTGCAGTGACTGTCAGGTCTGGTCTTTGATTGGCGACGCTGATGGCGATCGCACCGGAACCTGTACCCAGATCCAGCAGGCTGGAATGGGCTGGGGCATGCTGGATTGCCAGTTCCACCAGCAATTCCGTGTCTGGACGCGGGATCAGTACATCAGGGGTGACACGAAAATTGAGGCCAAAGAATTCACGTTCCTGCACGATGTAAGCGATCGGCTCCCCATTCAGGCGGCGCTGGAACAAGGCACTGATCTGCGCCAGATGCTCGGCGCTTAATACCTGGTCTGATTGTGTGATCAGTTGTGTACGCGATAAACTCAGGCCATGCATGAGCAGGACGCGGGTATCAATGCGGTCCAGCGGGCTGGCCTGTTCGCAGGCGCCAACGGTGATGCCGGGGTAAAGCCAGCCAAGCATTAACGTGAAGGGCCAAACATGCCACGCTGGGTTTTCTGATTACGGATCAGCACATACAGGATAGCAACAGTAAAGATGCCGAAAAAGATGGCTGCCCATGCCGGCAATGACAGACCCAGAGTAGGCGGATAAGGCGTTTCGCACAAGCCATCTGCCCTGAACATAACAGGCCATACCTGGGCCATCAGCATCTTGTTCAGACCGGTTTCCAGCGGGTCTATGCCACAAGACATGGATGGGGTAGACATGATCCAGATATGCTTGCCAGCCGCTGCCAGGCCAACCAGGCCAGATATGAAGGCCATGCCGGTCGCCAGACGGTGCCCTGCACCCTGAAGGCCAACCGCCACGATACAAAATACGGCGATCAGGGCAAAGGCATAGCGCTGGAAAACGCAATAGGGACAAGGCAGCATTTTTTCAACGATTTGCAGGTACAGGGCTGCGCCCAGCAGGGCGATACAGATGGCAGCAATCGACAACAGGATTTTTTTCGACAGATTCATGGTGTGCGCAATGAAAGAATGGGTGTTGGATACCGGCCAGGGATTTTAGTTCGGTATCGCTGAAGCAAAGCATCAATATTTACTGCTGCCTTGCCTGATTGCTAGCGAGTATCTGATAGTTTAAGGCCCTAAGGCAATAAAAACCTGAGAAGGGCCCGTTAATACACTGTAAATACACAGTAAATCAGGCATCAATACTGCATGAATGGCGCAGATCAAATGCCGTCTTCCCCCAACTCTGCCAGCAATTCCGCCTGGTGTTCTGCCACCAGCGCATTGGTCAGTTCGCTCAGGTCGCCATCCATGATGAAATCCAGCTTATACAGGGTCAGGTTGATGCGGTGATCTGTCATGCGTCCCTGCGGGTAATTGTAGGTACGTATGCGCTCACTGCGGTCGCCGGAACCGATCAGGCTTTTGCGGGTTGCTGCTTCTTTGGCCTGCTTTTCGCGTAACTGGCCATCCATGATGCGGGTAGCCAGCACGCGCATGGCTTGTGCCTTGTTCTGATGCTGACTGCGGCCATCCTGGCATTCGACCACGATGCCGGTAGGCAGATGCGTCAGGCGCACGGCAGAATCGGTTTTATTGATATGCTGACCACCAGCACCGCTGGCGCGGAAGGTGTCGATGCGCAAATCGGCATTGTTGATAACCACGTCGGCCAACTCATCGGCTTCCGGCATGACGGCGACAGTGCAGGCCGAGGTATGGATACGGCCCTGGGTTTCGGTGGCCGGTACGCGTTGCACGCGGTGACCGCCCGATTCAAATTTCAGTTTGGAATACACACCCAAGCCGGCCAGCCGCACAATCACTTCTTTATAACCGCCCAGTTCAGAAGGCGATTCCGACATGATTTCGGTTTGCCAGCGATTGCGCTCAGCAAAGCGCATATACATGCGCAGCAAATCACCGGCAAACAGGGCGGCTTCGTCACCGCCCGTGCCAGCGCGGATTTCCATCAGGATATTGCGCTCATCATTCGGGTCTTTCGGCAGCAGCATTTTTTGCAGATCGCTTTCCAGTGTCTGCATGGTGTTTTTTGCGGCCTCGATTTCATCCTGGGCAAAAGCCTTCATGTCAGGATCGTTGAGCATCTGCTCGGCTTCTGCAGTATCTGCCTGTGCCTGTTTGTAGTTGCTGTACAGAGCAACCAGGGGATCAAGTTCGGCATGTTCGCGATTGAGCTTGCGATAGGCATCCATGTCATTGGTGGCCCCTTCCTGCATCAGCAGGTGGCTGACTTCATCCAGGCGTTCTGCCAGTTGATCCAGCTTGGTAAGCATTGATGGTTTCATACGATGACTTTATCGATTATTGACTGAGATGGGGCAAGACCCCATAAGGGAAGTGGGAGATGTACGTGCATAAGGCTGCACGCCAGACAGCGCAGGTAGTCGCTAACGCTTGGTGCGGAACAGTTGTGGCAGCAAAGCTGCCAGGCGAGCACGTTCGTCGCCGCTGGCCTGATGCAGGGCCTGTTGCGGGCCATGCAGGAATTTTGCGGTAATGCCTTTTGACAGGGCTTCCAGCACGGTATCAATATCTTCACCACGGGCCAGCATTTTGCGGGCGCGTTCCAGTTCCAGCAGGCGCAATTGCTCGCTGCTTTCGTGCAGGTCCTGTATCACGGGGACTACGGCGCGGCCATCTATCCAGTGCATGAAAGACTGGACACGGGTTTCGATAATCGCTTCGGCCTGGGCGACGGCAGCCTGGCGGTTTTCCAGCCCGGACTGGACCACGGTGCCAAGATCATCAACGGTGTACAGGAAAACGTCATCCAGTTCGGCGACTTCGGCTTCGATGTCACGCGGGACGGCCAGATCAACCATGAAGATGGGGCGATGCTTGCGCGCCTTGACCACACGTTCCACCAGACCCAGCCCGATAATTGGCAACGATGAGGCAGTGCAGGACACAATGATGTCAAATTGCGCCAGTTGCTGTGGCAAATCGGCCAGGCGTATCGCTTTGCCGTTGAAACGATGGGCCAGGGTTTCGCCGCGTTCCAGCGTGCGGTTGGCTATAGTCAGTGATTTCGGGTTCTGCGCCGCAAAATGGGTGGCGCACAGTTCTATCATTTCGCCAGCGCCGATAAACAGCACATGCTGGTCTGCTATCTTGTCGAAAATACGCTGCGACAAACGCACGGCCGCAGCAGCCATGGACACGCTGTGGGCGCCGATTTCTGTCGTCGTACGTACTTCCTTGGCAACCGCAAAGGTACGTTGAAACATCTGGTGCAGATAGGTACCCAGGCCACCGGCGGCTTCTGCCTGGCGCACGGCATCTTTCATTTGCCCCAGAATTTGCGGTTCACCCAGGACCATGGAATCCAGGCCGGATGCAACGCGGAAGGCATGTCTTACTGCATTGTCTTGCGGCAATGTATATAAATGGGGGCGCAGATCTGCATACGGCAGGCGATGAAAGTCGGCCAGAAAATGGGCTGCAGCATCGACAGGATTGGCAGCGCTGCTGGCAGCATACAGTTCGGTACGGTTGCAGGTGGACAGAATTGCCGCTTCGTTGCCATGTATCAGTTTGCTGCCACTTTCATGCCGGCCAAACCAGCCACGCGCAGCCACCACCGCCTGAGCAACCTGATCAGGAGAGAAGGCGACCTTTTCGCGCAAGGACAGCGGCGCGGTCGTGTGGTTGAGGCCAACGGCAGACAGTTGCATGCAATATGTTGGGGGAGGAAGTAAGCCTCCATTATAGCGCGTTGGACGGGCATTTTCCCGGGCATGGCTGTTTGATGTGCATCAAGGACGCTAACAACAGTTAAATTATGCTATTTTTGCAACAAAATTCATGTTGTTTAATTGTTCATGGTGTACTGTTTGGCTAATCTTGCTTTCAATCCAGGTCAGCCGGGATTCTGATGTGGAAAGTCGTGCCTTCATTTGGCGTACTGGTGAAATCTATTTTGGCCTGGTGGCGGTCAAGTACCGCCTTGACGAATACCATGCCCAGACCCACGCCATCGTTTTTCGGCTGTTCATTGGTTTTGAAACGCTGGAAGCGCTGGAACAGCTTGTTCTGGTCTGCTCTGGTAATGCCATAACCCTGATCGGCGATAGAGCAAATGATGGTGGCATCTGCCAGATGCTGTTCACTGATCAGCGAGCAGGTGATGGTGGTATCTCTGGGGCTGTACTTGATGGCATTCGATAATAAATTGGTCAGCACCCGGGTCATCAGTGAGCGATCTACCAGGACCGGGAATTCTTCTTCCTGTATCTGGGTAGTGATACGGATATTCTTGTTTTTTGCCAGGGACCACATTTCTTCGGTGGCTACCAGCAGGATGTCCTGGAAATCGGCTTCTTCATAGCGGTAATCCTGGGATTCTGCACGCGCCAGTTGTACAAAATTGTCTGCCAGACCCAGTGTAGAGCGCGAAGCCTTTTCTATCCGGGACATGAATTCTTCTGTCGGCAGGGCAGTTGCGCTGTCTTTTTGCAACTCAAGTAATGCCAGGATGGATGCCTGTGGTGCGCGCATGTCATGCGAGATGAAATGCAGGGTTTCGTCACGGCTGCGCTCTGCCGCCCGTATGCTGGTGATATCAATCAGGCTGACGATCCAGCCCACCAGTTTTTTGTCACCGTTGTAGCAGGGTGCACTTTTGATCAGTAGATCCTTGCCCTGCGGGTCGCGTACTTCTATGCCTTGCGACATGCCCTTGGTGTGTTTGATGTCAAGAATATCCCACCAGCTGAAGCTGCTTTCTTGCGCATGTTCGGCATACTGGGGCGGTGCCATGTTGGCAAACAGATAGGGCACCAGAGCATCATTCACTTTGGGTATGCCTATGCCGGCAAAATAATCAATGGCTGGCTGGTTGGATAGCAGCACGTTGCCATCGGTGGTGGTGACCAGCGTGGCATCCGGCAGGCTGACCAGACTGTCGCTGATGAACTGACGCAAATCCCTGACCCTGTCTACCGCTTCACGCATGGCGTTGATGCTTTGTTCCAGGGTGTCGGTTAGTGCACGGGCTGGCTGGACTTCATCCTGATCGACAAATTCCGGCAGCAAATGCGGTTCCTGGTCGAGTACCCGGAATTCCTCTCCCAGAAAGCGGATGGCCGCTTCCAGTCGGCGCCAGCTCCATAAGGGATAGGCAATGATCAGGGCCAGCAGGGTGGCCGTTGGCGCTACCCAGTAACCCAGGTAACGCAACGCCAGCCAGCTGCCTGCCATGGCCAGAGTGGCAATGGCAGCCGTTGCCAGCAAAGCTTTTCTGGGGGACAGCAACTGATAGGCGGACATCGCCATGCCTACGGCCAGCAGGTTGAACAACAGGCTGTAGAGCAAGGGGGCTGGCACGATACTGCGTTTGTCCAGCAGAGCTGCGAGGATATTGGCATTGATCTCGACCCCGGAAATCATGCCCTCGTTGCCGGATACCGGAGTTGGGAATGAGTCTGCCATGGCGCTGGCCGTCGGGCCTACCAGTACATATTTGTTCTTGAAAAAGGCTGGCGGTACTTCGCCTCTGAGTACCGACACATAGGGTACCGAGCGGAAATGTCCGCTACTGCCGGCAAAGGGGATATGCATCTGGTAATCACGCTGCCAGGTGCCTGGTTCAGGCGCGGCGTTGCGCAATGCGGCGGCGAGCCTGTTGCCTGGCAAATTGGTCTCGGTGCCAGGAGTGATGTTCTTGCCTACATCTGCCAGTGCCAGGGCAAAATGCGGCCACCATTCTCCATTCATGCCTTCACGCAGGAAGATGCTGCGTACCACGCCATCTTTGTCCAGTTCCAGATTGATGTGGGCCAACTGGCGGGCGGCGCTGGCCAGTATTGGAACGGGGCGCACGGTCATCAAACCCTTGCCGGCATTTTCTGAAATCAGTGGCAACACCACTTTGTCACTTTGGGTGATGGCATTGGCAAATGCCTGGTCGCCGCTGACGGCCTGTTCCGGATTGTTGTCTTCGGCTTCGGTGAAGACAAAGTCCATGCCTATGGCCAGTGGCTGGGCAGCATCAATCTGTTTGATCAGTTCTGCATGCCGTGCTCTGGACCAGGGCCATTTGCCCAACTCGCTGAGGCTATGGCTGTCGATACCGACGATGATAATATCGTCCCGGGCTGGCCGGGTATTGACCTGCATCAGCCGGTCGTACAACACCAGATCGGCGCGTTCCAGTGTCTTGTAAAACAACAGCCCCGCAGTCAGCAAGAGCATCAGCACACTGAGAACCAGCCATTCCCTGAGAGCGATGCGCTCTACCCTGAATTGGTTATTTGATTGGCTGTTCGTCATGTGCCGTTAACCTGGGGCTGCGGCAACGAATTAAAAATTCGTACCAACCGCCCCCCCGCTGCTGTTGATGGGCGAACCATCACTGCTGGTCCAGCGTTGCTGTATGGTGATCTTCTGGGTTGCCGAGAAGGGGCTGACATAGCCATCCGGGTCAGTTGAACGAACCCGGATGAAATAAGTACCTGCCAGCGGCCGGTCAATTTTCAGTTCCGCCTGGTCGAGCTCACGTGACAGGAACAGTTTGGAGAACTGGGCGTCGGTGCTGATCTGTATCAGGAACTTCTGTCCAGGCTCGGATGCCCAACTGAACGATAGCTGATTGCCATTGCCTTCACCCGGTGGTGCCAAGCTGGTGACAGGCAAGACTGCAAATTTTTGCACGTCGCTGAAAGGTCCGTGGTCGGCTTTCCCATCCTTGCGGGTAATGGTGGCTATGCGCCAGTAGTAATTGCCCTCGGCAGGACGATCACTGCTGAGTTGTACTTCCTTGATTTCATTCTTTTCTATCAGCAGATTCTTGAACTCAGGATCTTTGGCGACCTGCAGATGATAGGCAACGGCATCACTGGCTTCAGTCCAGGCAAAGTCCAGACGTTCTGCTCTGACCTTGTTCTTCGGCTGTACGGTGAAAGGTGGTTCCGGACGGGCTTTCAGCGTAACTGCTTTGACCAGCGGGAATCCTTCCAGCCCGGCTTTGTCTATGGCCGTGATGCGCACAAAATAATTGCCGTCAGCGAAACCGTCAAACTTGAATCGATTGTCCTTGAAACGGTTTTCCGTCAGGATATTCAGGATTTCAGCATCTTTGGCGATCTGTACACGATAAGCGGCGGCTGCGGCATTCGGCTCCACCTGGAATTGCAGGGTCGGGCGTTCTTGCAGTAGATAGAGTTCACTCATCACAGGCGCAGGCAACAGGTCGACGGCCTTGCCGACACCACTGCTGCTGATGATATTGCCCTTGCCTGCGGTCAGCATCAGTTCATCCGGTTTCTTGCCGGTCGCGCCTGTGGTATTGGCAACGGCAACACCGCCAGACAAGACTTCATTGGCGATTCCATCTTCATTCACGCCAACTCGGAAATTGGTGCCGCGCACGCCCGCCACTGCAAGATTGGTGCGGACTTCAAAACGGCCCTTGTTACTGACCAGTGAGCTGACGCGCGACTCAACCTTGCCCTGCAATAAATTGACTTCTGTACGCGGACTGCCGGTGTATTTGGTCTTGCGCAACTTGGCCAGGCTGACCTGGCTGTTGGATGGAATCGAAATACGCGATTCATCAATCAGTGACAGGGTTAGAAAGCCGTTCTTGTCGGTAGTGATTTGCGTGCCTTCCCTGACGACGGTGCCCAGGGCCAGGTTACCGCTACTGCCATCTTTGGCCTTGTAGGTGGGGGTGCCAGTCATGGCGATGACTTTGGCCTCGCTGTCTTCTTCTGGCAGCAGTTCCAGCGGGATCAGGATGGCTGTACCAATGGGTATGGCCCGGTCGTCGGCAATCTTGTTGCGCTTGCCGAGGATGGTCCAGTTTATTGTTTTATCGGTATATCGCTTGGCAATGGCAGACAGGGTATCGCCCTGTACTGCAAAATAAGTCATGTCTGGCGGGGTACTGATAAAACTGCCTGGTTCGCCGTTCGCCGTTGATGTCTTGGCCGCCATGGATAACATGGGCAAGGCCAGAGCCAGACTGAAAGCAAAACATACGGATATTTGTCGCATGACCAGGGGGCGGGTTAGTCTCATGCGGACTCCTCGTTGGGGAATACGATCCAGGCCCGCATACAGCAGGCACAGCAGGCCCGGAGGGTTTATTCTGGTGTCATTTGTTCCAGGCGATAACCGTAGCTGTAGACCGGTGCCAGGCGATAACCGTTTTCAGGACGCAATTCCAGCTTGCTGCGTACCCTGGAAATATGGGTATCCATCGTGCGTGAGGGAATATCGACATCGCGCGACCATACTGCTTCCAGTATATAGGCACGAGAAAGCGGGCGACCAAGATTGCGGAACAATAACAGGGCCAGGTCGAATTCTTTTTGCGTCATTTCTACGGGTACATCATTGACGCTGACGCGGCCAGCGCGGGTTTCAAACTTGTAGATGCCAAATTGCAAATGCTCTGACGTGGTCTGGGTCGGGTAGGCACGGCGCAACAAGGCCTGTACCCGCGCCACCATTTCACTGCGGCGTATGGGCTTGATCATGTAATCATCAGCACCGGCAGCCAGGCCCGCGACGATATCGTCTTCGCCCGAGCGGCTGGTCATGAACAGCACCGGCAGGGTAGGCGATAGTTTCTCTCGTACCCAGTGCAAAATCTCGGTTCCACTCAGGTCAGGTACTTGCCAGTCCAGGATCAGCATGTCGTAACTTTCACGACGCAGCTGATGCAGCATCTCTTTCCCGCTCAGGAAGGGATGGGTTGTATGCCCCGCAGCATTTAAAATGGTGCAGACCAGTTCGAGCAAATTATTGTCGTCGTCAAGTACAGCGATTCTCATGGAGTGTTACCGTTGATGGCCGGCAAATAAAGTGGAATATCTTCCATTATATCGAAAGCAAGTGAAAAAATAAGTAATTGTGAAGAAATGTGAATATTTCACGATTACAGGTGTTGGGTCTGTGCTTAATCAGCCATTTTTCCAGGCATTTTCCCATCCGTTTTTCACGTTGATGAGAAATAGTCCTGATAATACAAATATAAACGGACATACAGCAGGCCCAGTTTATCACCCGTATTACCGGGCAATAAAGCCGAACACCCGACATTTAACTACGCAATTCCAGTTCTGGTAACACCACGTTGACGTCCAGTACTTCCAGATTGCCCTGTTTGTCCAGGGATACCTTGATGTCTTCTGGATTCACCTTGGTGTATTTCGAAATTACCGCGATCAGTTCTTCCCGCAGGGCGGGCAAAAAATCATAACCATCACGGCCTGTGCGTTCGCGTGCAATGATGATTTGCAGGCGTTCTTTCGCGACATTGGCCGTTTTGGGCTTGGTATTAAATAAAAAAGAAAGCAGAGCCATATTTATTTGCCTCCGAAAATGCGTTGCAGCAGGCCCGGTTTTTCATAATTGATGAAACGTAAAGGAACATCTGTGCCTAAAAAGCGGGAAACCACGTCTTCATAGGCATCTGATACATCGCTGCCTTTCATATGAATGGCAGGATTACCCTGATTAGACGCATGCAGGACTGCTTCGGATTCAGGAATAACACCAATCAGGGGGATACGCAAGATTTCTTGCACATCGGTATAGGACAGCATTTCGCCAGCTTCCACCCGTTTTGGTGAATAACGGGTGATCAGCAGGTGTTCCTTCACCGGTTCACCACCTGCCTGTGCCCGTTTGGATTTGGCCTGGATGATACCAAGGATACGGTCAGAATCCCTGACCGACGACACTTCAGGATTGGTGACGACGATGGCTTCATCGGCAAAGGTCAGCGCCATGACGGCACCGCGTTCGATACCGGCAGGTGAATCGCAGACGATAAATTCAAAATCCATCTTGATCAGGTCATTCAGTACGCGTTCCACACCTTCTTCTGTCAGCGCATCCTTGTCGCGGGTTTGCGAAGCCGGCAGAATAAACAGGTTATCGCAGTGCTTGTCCTTGATCAGGGCCTGGTTCAGCGTGGCTTCGCCACTGATGACATTCACCAGATCATAGACAACCCGACGCTCGCAACCCATGATCAGGTCAAGGTTACGCAGGCCAACGTCAAAATCCAGCACTGCTGTTTTATGGCCACGCATGGCCAGGCCAGAAGCAAAACTCGCGCTGGAGGTGGTTTTGCCCACGCCGCCCTTACCGGATGTTACAACGATGATTCTTGCCACAAAAAACTCCTTTAATCTATCCGAAGATACTGAAAATTGAGGCTGCTAATCTCCAGATTAACCTGTAAATTAGCCTGCAGATTATCCTGCTGATTTTACAGATGATACTTCAATACTGTCGCCATTCAGCTTAACTTGCGCAGGATGGTGTGCCTGCAAGGGGGGGAAGCCATTTTCAAACGTACGGTAAATACCAGCGATGGATACCAGTTCCGGTTCCATCGTCATGGCAAAAATCCTGGCTTCGGTATTGCCGGTGGCACCTGCCAGAGCACGGCCGCGCAAGGGGGCATAGATATGGATGCTGCCATCGGCAATCACTTCGGCACCGTTATTGACTGAAGCGGTAATGATCAGGTCGGCACCGCGTGCGTAGATGCGCTGCCCGGCCCGAACCGGAGTATCAATCACCATGGCTGGCATATTGCGGATGATGACTTGTGGTTCGGCTGCCACCGGCGCTGCCACTGGTGTTGCTTCCACAGGGGCCGGAACCTGAACCTGGCTGGCCTGTATTTCTGGTTCTGCCCGTGGCTTGCTGACGACATCGATGCTCAGGCCGTGGGAACGAATGGTGGCATGATCTTCTTCCCGCGCGTGCCTGACGGCGACCGGGTTCAGGCCATGTGCCTTGAACAGGGGAATCAGCGCATTCCAGTCCAGTTCCTGATCGGTGATGGCTTCAACATCAATAACGGCAAATTCATCATCAAAAAAATCGGGTGAACCCGCAGTCATTTCCTTCAGCGCCGCTTCGACGGCTGGGAAAGACGATTCATTGAGCAGAATTGCAACAGCAACAACAGTAGAAATCTTGATCTCAATTGGCTTGCGCGTCGTACTGTTTTGCATAAAGTCCATGAAAAAGTGAATGCCGCTGTCAGTGCCTTAGCCTGCATATGGGTTGCCTGAAAGTATTATTATCTGTTCATGGCATCATTCATCGGCAGGAACGAACAGCAAATTCGTCCGTAAAAGACTAATCCTACCAATTGATGGGCAGGATTGCAAAAATATGCACTTTTTCTTTGCAAAGCGGCAAAATAGTTACAGTCGGGTCGCATTGACTTTATTGAAACTTATTACGGCTTTATTGCTTTGCGTAAGCCCTGCCTAGAATGCATGCGCGGCGTGCAGGCTATCCAGTATGTCCACTTTTAATTGAGATACTGCCGTTTCTCCACGGCTGCGTGGTCTTGCCAGTGGTACGTTGAATTGCTGGCGCAAGCTTGCGGTAGCCAGGTCCATCAATACGATGCGGTCGCTCAAATACAGGGCTTCATCTATATCGTGCGTCACCAGCAAGATGGTCAGGCCATACTCTTGCGCGATATTGATCAGCAAGTCCTGTAATTTCATGCGGGTAAACGCATCCACGGCAGAAAAAGGTTCGTCCAGCAGCAGTAGTTTGGGGCTGGAAAATAATCCACGGGCGATTGCCACCCTTTGCGCCTGACCGCCTGATAACTGCTTGGGCAGCGCCCGCTCATAGCCATGCATGCCCACTTCGGCCAATAAGCGCGCTACGCTGGTGCGCTGCTGATCAGAATTATTGGCATTAAAGGCAATATTTTGTTCCACAGTCAGCCACGGGAACAAGCGTGGCTCCTGAAATATAAAGCCAATATCCGGGTTGACACCGTGGATGCGCTTGCCTGCCAGTTCAATGCTGCCCTCTTGCTGTGTATCCAGCCCGGCAATAATCGACAGCAGGGTGCTCTTGCCACAGCCACTGGCCCCGATCAGGCTGACAATTTCACTTTCCTCAACACTGAGATGCAGATTTTTCAGTATGGCGCGTGTGCCATAGCTCTTTTTGTCAATGTGTACTTTCAATAATGGTGCCATCTTATTTCCCCGGGTGATAGGTATCACGCCAGGCCAGCAGATGCAGTTCCAGTCTGTGCATGAGCCAGTCACTGCCTTTGCCCAGCAGGGCAAGTATGGCGATGGCTGCCAAAACGATGTCAGCGCGGCTGGTTTCGCGGCCATCAGTCAGCAGGTAACCCAGGCCCTGGCTGGCGGCGATCAGTTCTGCCGCCACCATGAACATCCAGGCCAGACTCAGGCCATTACGCAAGCCGGTGAGTATGGCCGGCAGGGCCGCTGGCAAAAGTATGCGCCTGATCATGGCTGTGGTTGACAGGTGGTACAGCTTGCCGACCTCGATCAGACGCCGGTCTACCCCGCGTATCCCCGACACCACACCCATGTATACCGGGAAGAAAGCCCCTATGCCTATCAGTACCAGTTTTGGCGCCTCATCGATACCCAGCCATAGCAATAGCAGAGGGACCCATGCCAGCGAGGGAATGGCGCGCAAGGCCTGAAAGCTGGGATCAAGCAGCGCCTCCAGCCGTGTACTTAAACCCACCAGAGAGCCGGTCAGGATTGCCAGGCCAGCACCAGCGATAAAACCTATGGCCACGCGTACCGTGCTGATACCGATATGTGTAAGCAAACCTTGCTGTACCAGATGCACGATGGTCGTGAAAATTTCACTGGGCGCAGGCAAGAGATTGGCAGCAATCCACCCATAGCGCACACTGATTTCTGCCAACAGCAAGAAAGCAGTGGGCAACAGCAGACCCCACAAAAAGCGCGGTACGATCAGACGCGTTTTTATGGCGCTGCTGGTGCCGATGCCGTTATTGCTACTGGCGTTATTTGTACCATTCGTGCCATTCGTGCCATGAGTATTAGTGCCACTGTTGACCGGCGCAGGTGATTCCGTAACGATAGTAATGCTGGGCGATGACATGATATGCAATTGCCAGACAAGATTACACGGTGATCAGATTCTGGGCAAAACGTGTATCAACCAGATCGCGTATGGTACGACTCAGATCAACACCCGGCTTCACCAGCCCTTCGTCTTGCAGGATAGGTGCTGCCACCTGCAATGCCTGTATATGTTCAGCCGATGGCAGTGCCTGACTGAAATCGCTGCGTAATTTAATTTGCAGCAAGGCTACCGGCAAGCTGACTTTAGCTTCTTCGGATAAAATTTTGGCCGCATCTGTCGGGTTATTACGCACCCAGGCCCGCGCTCTTTCATAGGCACGCAATACGCGGGTCACTTCCGCAGCATGATTACTCAGGAAATCTTCACGTACGTTCAAAAAGCCATAGGTATTGAAAGCGACGTTGCGATAAATCAGGCTTGAGCCAGCTTCCAGTTCACTGGCTGCCATGTGTGGATCCAGCCCGGCCCAGGCATCTACCTTGCCTTGCTCCAGCGCGGCACGGCCATCGGCATGTTGCAGACCAACGTGTTCAATATCGGTACGTTTCAAGCCAGCAGTCTTCAGGGCGCGCAGCAAAAACAGATAGGGATCGGTACCCTTGGTCGCTGCGATTTTTTTACCCTTTAAATCGGCCAGGCTGCGGATGGCAGAATCCTTGCGTACCACCAGTGCCGTCCATTCAGGTCGTGAAAAAATATACGGTGTCTTGATGGGATTGCCATTGGCTTTGGCCAGCAGGGCTGCCAGCCCGGCAGTAGAACCGATATCCAGGCTGTTTGCGTTCAGATATTCAAGCGCACGGTTACTGCCAGCGCTCAGCACCCATTTGATGTTCGTGCCATCGGCCTTGAATTCTTCTTCCAGCCAGCCAAAGCGACGCAATACCAGGCTGGTTGGAGAGTAATAGGCATAATCCAGCCGCAATTCCTTGAGGCTGGAGGCTGCATTGGCCAGGGACGGCAAGGCCGTGATGCCGGCAGTTGCCGCGACAGAAGTCAGTTGCAAGAAATGGCGACGTTTCATTATTTTCCTCAAAGATCGTGTTGTGTTTTATTGTTGGTGTGGTGCTAGGCCGTATTGGCCTGTGTCGGCTAGTGTCGACTTGATTGCGGTATTTCTGCCTATATGGTTTGCTGGCAAATGTGGTCCGCGCTGGAATAATTGTTGGCGCAAAGTGCCGGTGCTGTAATTGGTTTTATAACGCCCGCGTCGTTGCAGTTCCGGCACGATAAGGTGCACGACATCTCTGATGGTTTCATGCGCCAGTGCAAAGCTCAGATTGAAACCATCGATGCCGGTTTCGTCCTGCCATGCTTCCAACTGGTCGGCTACTTCCTTCGCGTCACCGACAAACACAGGCCCGCGACCACCAAGGGCAATAAATTCTGCGGCCTCGCGCACTGTCCATTTCTTGCCGGGGTCGGCAGAGCTGAACGAGGCCAGGGCAGAACGACCTGCTTCAGATTCTATGTAGTCGATGCTTGCATCCAGTGGCAGCATGGAAAAATCCACGCCAGTCCAGCCGGACAGCAGGGCCAAGGACGCATCGATATCAATGTATTGACGGTAATCCTGATACTTGGCCTGGGCTGCATCACTGTTTTCTGCCGTGATGATCAGCGCTTGTGCATAGATATATACTTCCTCAGTCTGACGCCCGGCAGCTTTTAATGCAGCGCGTGTGTCATCAACATAACGCCTGACCACCTGTTTGCTGGGCCCGCTGACGAAGGTGCATTCTGCGTGTTGTGCAGCAAAGGCAGTGCCGCGTGCTGAATTGCCTGCCTGGAACAGCAGCGGGGTTCTTTGTGGTGAAGGTTCCGACAAATGTATGCCCGGCACGTTGTAGTATTTGCCCTTGTGGTTGATGGCATGCACATGTGACGGATCGGTATAGATGCCGCTGTCTTTATCGCGCACCACGGCCTGGTCGTCCCAGCTTTTTTCCCACAGTTTGTAGACTACTTCCATATACTCGTCGGCCAGGTCATAACGTTCATCATGGTTGAGCTGACGTTGCAGCCCCAGGTTCCTGGCTGCACTGTCCAGATATCCTGTTACGATATTCCAGCCTATGCGACCCCGGGTCAGGTGATCAAGCGTAGAGATGCGGCGGGCAAAGGTGTAAGGGTGTTCATAGGTCAGTGCGCAAGTCACACCAAAGCCAAGATGTTTCGTGACGCTGGCCATCAGCGGCACCAGCGCCAGCGGGTCATTCAATGGGACCTGTATGGCATGGCGCAAGGCTGCATCGGTGTTACCCGCATACACGTCATACACCCCCAATACATCTGCCAGAAAGACCGCGTCAAACAAGCCATATTCCAGCAGGCGTGCCAGTTCTGTCCAGTGTTCGGCACTGGTGTATTGATGGCTGTTGTCCCTGGGATGACGCCACATGCCGGGCGATTGATGCCCGACCGTGTTCATCTGGAATGCATTGAAGCGTATCGATTTTTTGGTCATGGCACTACTTATTTCGCCGCAACTTCTAGTGCCTGCTGATAATCAGGTTTGGAGAAACCGGCGAAATGCTTGTTGGTCACTTCCAGGAATTCTTTGGAACGATACGCCGCTTCCAGGTCCTTCACCCAGGGTTTGCTTTTGTCCGCGGTACGTATGGCGACCAGATTCTGATAGTTGGCAGAAATTTTCTCGCGTGCCAGTGCCTCATTGAGTTTCAGACCGGACGCCAGTGCGAAATTGCCATTCACAAATGAGAAATCAGTATCTTCGAGAGAGCGCGGTAGTTGCGCAGCTTCCAGCGGTATCAGTTTGATCTTTTTCAGATTGTCCGCGACATCTTTTTCAGACGCACGTATCGGGTCTATATTGGCCCGCAACTTGATCCAGCCCAGTTGATCCAGTAATACCAGCGCCCGCGCCTGGTTGGTCGGGTCATTCGGCAAGGCGACCGTGGTGCCTTCCTTGACCTCATTCAGCGATTTGTGTTTTTTGCTGTAGATGGCGATCGGTGCGGTCGGCACCTTGATCAGTTCTGACAGTGCCAGTTTATTGTCGGTCGAAAATTTGGTGAGGTAAATGATGTGCTGGAAGGCGTTCGCATCCAGTGCACCTTCAGCCAAAGCAAAGTTAGGCTGGATATAGTCATTGAACTCCACGACCTTGACTTTGTAACCCTGTTTTTCCAGTATCGGTTTGATACCCAGTTTGACCTGGTCTGCATATGGTCCGGCGCTGGTGCCGATGACCAGTTCTTTCGGGTCTTTGGCAAAAGCAGGTGTGCTCAATGATGTGACGAATGCAAGCGCAATTGCACTGATTAATAATGGGCGACGGTACATGATATGTCCTTTGGAAAAAAGAGAATTAACGTTTGTCGAGAACACGTGCAACGCGGTTCCCGGTAAATTGTATGAGCTGCACCAGCGCAATCAGCAGTGCCACCGTAATGAACATGACATCCGTCTGGAAGCGGTAATACCCATAGCGAATAGCCAGGTCACCGATGCCACCGCCACCGACCACACCTGCTACTGCGGAATAAGACAAAAAGCTGATCGCCAGCACGGTCAGTGCCAAGACTAAGCCGCTACGTGCTTCCACCAGCAGGACGCGAAAGATGATCTGCAGTTCTGACGCGCCCATTGCGTGTGCGGCTTCAATGACACCGCGTGGCACTTCGCGGAAATTTTGTTCTACCAGCCTGGCGAAGTAAGGAATGGCAGCAATCGACAAGGGTACGGCCGCTGCCAGCGGGCCGATTGATGTGCCAACCAGAAAACGCGTGAACGGCACCAGTGCCACCAGCAAAATGATGAAAGGGAAGGAGCGTATGGTATTCACCAGCCAGCCCAGCACGACGGCCAGTGGACGATTTTGCAGCGATTGTCCATCCGCCACCAGAAAAAGAAGAATCCCCAGAGGGCCGCCTATCACAACAGCGGCGCTCAAACCTATGGCCAGCATGGTGAAAGTCTGTAATACAGCTGTACCCAGTTCGGGCAATAGTGAAATCAGGTTTTCAAACATGGCTTAATTCCTTCCACTGCGCATTGCTGCCCGCTTCCTGGCCATGAAAGGCCAGTTCACGACCAAGTGCCGTTTTGCGCAAAACACCGGTATCTGCCAGTGAGAAACTCTCGGCAATTTCACCATCTTCTATCACCGCCACTTTGTTGCAGATGGTGCTGAGTACGGATAATTCATGGCTGACAATGACGATGCTGACTCCCAGCCGCTGATTGATGTCACGCAAGGTGTCCAGCACTTCACGAGTGGTTTCCGCATCCAGGGCAGAAGTTGGTTCATCGCACAAGACCACATTGGGTTTGCTGGCCAGCGCACGGGCGATTGCCACACGCTGTTTTTGCCCGCCTGATAGTTGTGCCGGGTAGCTGTCTGCTTTATTGGCAAGGCCGACGATGTCCAGACATTCGGCAACACGTTTTGCGATTTCCTGCTTGCTTTGCCTGGTATGTATTCTTAGTGGAAAGGCGACATTGTCAAACACGGTGGCATTTTGCAACAGATTGAATTGCTGGAAAATCATGCCTATGTTTTGCCTGGCGACTCTTAATTCTGTCTTGCCTAGCTTCGTCAGTTCTTGTCCGGCGACGATAACTTCGCCGCTGTCCGGGCGTTCGAGTAAATTGATCAGTCGCAGCAGTGTGGATTTACCTGCGCCGCTTTTTCCTATCAAACCGTAGATATCCCCCTGGGCTATGTCCAGGCTGACAGATTTCACTGCCTGGAAAATCTTGCCGCCGGCCAAAGAGAATGCCTTGCTGACAGAATTGATTTGTATGATGGGGTGGCTCACTATCGTTACCATTCAGGAATAGGACGTGGGTTCGGGAAAGCTGCCATTCAGTACAAAGCGGCCAAGGTCACGCAATTTGTAATCGACAGGATCATGCAGTGTATGCACCCTGACATTGCGCCAATAGCGGTCATAGCCATAGCGCGCTGAAGTAGAACGGGCACCCGTCAGTTCAAACATTTGCGAGCTGACCTCAATGCCGGCGCGATGTGCCAGGCATTTTGCTTCTGCTACCGCGATGGCCAGTGCGCCCCTGGTCTCGGCAGTGACCAGCGGCCCCTGGCGAAACGCTTGTTCCAGCGCAAGGGCAGCCTGATCTGCCAGTACTTCTGCGGGGCGTAATAGCAGCCATAATTCACCATAGCGATGCTGTATGAAAGGGTCTTCCGTTGCCTTATCAACACCCGCAGCAAACCATGCCCTTGACTGTTCCTGCGTATACCGGCGGGCACTGTCAAATGCACCCAAACCAATTCCCAGATACAGATTAGCCATGATGAGCTGGGCAACCTGCGAGCGCAATGTGGCCTGTGGCGTGGGGCTTTGACCAGGTGATTGCAACACCAGTTCAGCGGGAAGCAGGACATCATCAAAATGCACATTGCCACTGTCTGTTTGTTTTTGACCAAAGGCATCCCAGTCGGCCTGTATGGCAATACCTTTCTGTGTGCTGGGGATAACGGCGATCAGTGCGCTTTCAGTGGCAATATCCCAGGCTGAAATCGTCAGCCAGTCAGAACCAACGGAGCCGGATGAAAAGCTCTTGATGCCATTTAACAGATAGCCGTCTTCTGTCTTTTTTGCGGTTGTTCGCTGATCCAGAGGATTGAGTGCATTACCCCAGAACAGTCGCTGTTCCACCGTTGTTGTCAACAGATTGCGCTGCTGCTGTGCATTGCCATACAGTTGTATGCCAGCCAGTTGCAAGTGATGAAAGGCAAACACATGGGCCAGTGCGCTGTCGGCTTTTGCCAGCACGCGTATCACTTGAAAGACGACAGGCCAGTCGGCACCCTGGCCACCGAATTCACGCGGTATGGATAAACTTAACAGGCCGGATTCACGTATCCATTCACGCTCTTGGCTGGCGTGCCCGCCGGCGCGGTCGCGTTCAACTGCCGTACTTGCCAGCCGCTGCGCCAATGCCGTAGCGATGGCCAGCACGTCGTCGTGCTGATCACTGGATGAGTGGGGCGTGGCTAAGCGGTGCAAGGCAAAAGACATGGTCAACCTGATATTCGGGACAATTTGGAAAATCAGTATTACATTGCCTGCCGGGCACGTACACGAACAAATCTGCGATAGCTTATGTGTTAAAGGTCTATGTTGAAAATGGAATTCTGATAGTTGAAATTCGTATGATGGTGTGGCGCGAGTCATGCCGGGAATTGCCTGACCCATAGAATAATAGAAGCGAAACTGTCTTTTCTGTGTGCCAGACCAGTTCGCTATCCCGGTAAAGAGGGGAAAACATCAAATTTTCATGGGAAATTACACAGCCTTACCGCATAATCTGGTAAAAATTGCCAAATCAAGGTGTAAACCTGCGAAAAACTGCCTGTCTGACAGGCATTTGGGTAATGTAATCGCCTGATCAGACAGCAAATTCATCTCATTGACCATCATCGGGGGCATAGTGGCACTTGGCTGGATAAAACAACCGCAACAATCTGACCGCCTGCGGCGTTTGTCAGGTGTGGCGCTCTTTTCTACCCTCAGTCCGCGTGAATTGAAGATTATCGATGGCATGCTGCATGACCGTCGCTACCTTGCCAATGAGGTGATTTTTGATGAAGGCGAAGAAGGACAGGCTTTATATATCCTGCTGTCTGGCACCATACACATCTGCCGCACCCGTGAACAGGACAATGCGATCGTCACCGATGTGATTGCTGAACTGGCCACAGGTAATTTTTTTGGTGATGTTGCCCTGCTGGATAATTCACCACGCAGTGCCCAGGCACGTGCCGCCGAAAATTGTGATGTGGCCGTGTTTTTCCGGGCCGACTTCAGCTCATTGCTGGAAACCAATGCCGTGATCGGTTACAAGATATCGCTGGAACTTGCACGCCTGATCAGCCGTCGCCTGCGCGATTCCATGGCCGACTCAACACGTATCGAGGCAATGTGAATCAACGTGAATCTGGCCCTGTAGTCTGGCTGGGGGTGCTGACTGCTACCTGCCTGCTGCTTATCCTGCTGCCGAAAGTATTGCTGCTGGTTGTTCCCTTCCTGCTCGCAATGATTCTGTACTACATTTTGATACCCGCAGTATCACGCCTGACACTGTTTGGTTTGCCGCGTGAGACGGCTGCCTTGCTGGTGGGGGGATTGTTTTTCATCATTATGGGGGGCGTGCTTGGCTATGCGATAACCACCTTCGCTACCCGCATGGGTTCATTGCAAGAACTGGTGACGCACTATGTGGATGGTGGTCTGCAGTTTGTGCGCAATACCATGCAAAGCCTGGAAGGCAATGTGTCAATCTTGCGCAAGGCACATGCCAGCGAAACGGTCGATGCCTGGATGATGGCCAATACGGATAATTTTGCCCAACAATATGCGGCGAATATCCTGATGTCCGTGGCAAGTTTTTTGCCCGTTATTTTCCTGACGCCCTTCCTGACCTTCTTCTTTTTGCGCGATGGCCGCAAGTTCAAGCATTTTCTGGCTCGCGCCGTGCCGAATGCGTTTTTTGAAGAAACGCTGTATCTGATGTATGAAGTCGACCAGACCGCACGCCGTTATTTCCAGGGTTTGCTGAAGCTGACCGTCATCGACACCGTCATCCTTGCCCTGGGTTTGTGGATGATAGGCATGTCTTCACCGCTGGTGCTGGCCCTGATATCGGCCATCCTGGCCTGGGTGCCATTCGTCGGCTCAGTGATGGGCTGCATCATGGTGGTGCTGGTGGCTGCCACCGATGCACCTGACGTGCCCTTGCTGGCGTATGGTGCGATTGCCGTCTTTGTTATGGTGCGTCTGCTGGATGATTTCATCTTCATGCCATTGACGCTGGGGCGCAGCCTGCACATGCATCCGCTGATTTCTGTGTTGATGATTATTGTTGGTGGAGAGCTGGCCGGGGTGCCCGGCCTGATGCTGGTCTTGCCGCTGTTGGGTGTCGCCATGGTGATAGGCGAGACCGTAGGCCATGTTGTCACCAATCAGCGTTTGCGGGCACGCCACCGACATGCCAAAATCATCCGTAAAAATCAGGCCAGTGCAGATTTGATCTGAGAACCTGTTCACGATCTTAAGCGCGGGCGCAATCAGAGACCACGCGGGGCTCATGCGCCGCTCAAAATGCTCATGTACTTAGAGTACATTCCGCTTTTTGCGCTGCGCTTGGTTACCCCGAATGTTGCACTGACCCCGCTGATCCCGTTGACGCCTGCTCGCTACAGATCGTGAACAGTTCTGAGTGCTGGGCATTGTTTTGCTAGGCGTGATAGGTCAGGAAATCGATACCGTTTTGTATCGCACCTATGACTTGCAACTGGTTTTCCTGGCTTTCGGAAAAACTTGCCAGTACCCCGGCTGCAGTGATATGGCCGCTGGATAGTTCGGTGCGCCAGTAATCGAGGCCAGCCTGATCTGGTGTCCTGTGTAAGACGTTTGCATACAATAAGGTAATCAGCTTGTCCGTGCCGGGATTGACGCCATACAGTGCCTGGAATTCTTTCGACTGGAAGAAGCCCGCTGCGACCGACGTCAGGCTGCTGCCCTTGTCCATGTCCGCAATCCAGTATCCCAGACCGGCAAGGTCAGGCTTGCGGGCAAATGCTGCCTGATAAATGCGATAAGCCTGGCCAGCGATGCCATTGATATCAAGCGCGACCGAAGTATCCGAAAAATTCAGGCGCTCGATATTGATCAGGCCGTCCGTACCATTTATGCCACTTGCGTCTTTTACGGTAAAACCGTTACCGTTCTTGGTGATGGTGTAATTCGATCTTGCGTTGCCATACAGTGCGATATCAAAGCCGGCACCACCGTCAATATTGTCATTGCCAAAACCACCGAAGAGCGTGTCGTTGCCCATGCCTCCCAGCAAGGTGTCGTTGCCATCCATGCCATACAGCAGGCTGCCTTTGGCATTGGCGATCAGTATGTCGTCACCGCCACCACCGTAAGCATTTTGTATGGTGGTACCCCTGGCGATAGTCAGTGCGCCACCATTCAGATTGGACGCTGTAGTGCCACTTAAATCAATCCTGTTATCCAGGCTCAGTGCACTGGCATTGATAGTATCAACACCACCGCTAGGGTCGCTCAGTACCCCGCGCGTGGGATCGGCCTTCACCAGTTCAGGGAAGGCATTGGTATAAACGAAGGTGTGATTATTGCTGGTGGTATGGCCTATCAGGTCTATGGTCCAGCTATCAAAGGTGCCGACGGATTGTGCGGCCAGATCGCGTACATTCAGGGTCCAGGTGCCGCTGGCTGCTTCACCCATGTCCAGCACGGTATCGAAGGTGAAGTGGACATTATCCTGGCTTGATCCATAGGCACTGAGGCTGCCTTTGGACGGGCGGTACATCAGATAACTGGCCGTACCTGTCGGCGAGTACAAAACGATTTCCAGGTCACCGATATAAGAATGCGTAATATTGACGGTGACATCAACACGTTCTACGGTCAGGTTGCTGGAAACGTTGATCGTGCTGTTGACACCGGTCCTGTTGTTGTCCGGTATGGCCTGGTTAACTGTCTGGCTTGCGATCACTTCTTTGGTATTGGCGACCGTTTGCGCAGGTGTGTTCCAGGTTTCTGCCAATCTTACCGCGCCCAGCGCATCCACCTGACCAAAGCCGGATGATTGTGTGACTGATTCAAATCTCAGGCCGCCGCCATTCCAGTCCTTTGCACCGTTGCTGATCCATGAACTGGCATCACCGGTCTGGCGCGCGGTGTAGGCCAGTATCTGTTGCACATCACGATAGCCAAGATTGGGATTCACCTCCAGCATCAAGGCAACAATGCCTGACACGATAGGTGCGGAAAATGAAGTGCCGTCAGAAAAGGCCAGATCATTCAAATTTTCACCAGCCGCGCCACTGCGGTCGGTGGTCATGATGCTGTTGAAGTCGCGGTAACCGGCACCACCCGGCGCCGACACCAGTATCGATGCACCTGTTGTACTGAAATCTGAATCGTTACCGAAGTAATCGGTTGAGCCAACGGTGATGATGTAGCGGCTGTTCTGGAAGTTATGCAGGTTGGTGTCATCACCAACACTGTATGAGTTACCGGCGGACTGGACGACGATAGTGCCGAGCCCGTTGCGACCAACCGTTGCCAGATCTTTCAGCGCTTTGAAGGCGGGTGCAAAATTGGGGTCGTTTGCATTATCAAGAAACGCCCAGTTGGTGCTTTGTGCCAGCAGATTGCCATAACCCCAGGAATTGTTCAGTATGTCAAACGACTTCGCGTAGGTGAAGGCATTGACTGTTTCGGTCAGATATTTCTGCCCATAGGCAGAAGACGTGTAGATAGGGATTAACTGGGCATCATAGGCGACGCCAACAATACCTTTGGTATCGCGCGCTGCGCCGATGATACCTGCGACCAGGGTACCGTGGTTGTCAGTGCTGAGAACAGGTGAGCCACCGTAGGTCAGGCTGTAAGCATTGACACCAAGGGCAGTATTGTCATTTCTGGTCAGGTCGCTGTTGCTGGCATCAATACCCTGATCAAAAATCGCGATCTTGATACCTTTTCCTGTTGCATGCGTCCAGGTCAGTTCTGTCCTGGTTGTGAACAAATACCATTGATACGTAAAGTAGGGGTCGGTTGGCAAGAAGCCGCTAGGGCCATAGTCAGAGCCAAATATCACGCCCCAGGCATCTGCCTGGCGTGTTGTTTGCAGTGTGCCCGTAGGATCATAATAGTTGGCCTTGATGGTGGCACCAACTGCATTGCTTAGGTTGAGTTCAAATGCCAGTGCCGGAACCAGGCTACTGCTTCCCAGGATAGGGATTTTGACTGTGGCAGTGGTGCTATTGGGTTGAAATGTGACCGTTTGATTAAACAGCGTATAGTCAACACCAGGTTGCGCAGTTTCACCCAGTGTCTTGGCTGTCACGGTCACAGCATTCGGTACGGCATATGACAGGGTCAGCGTGAATACCATTTCACTATTGCCACTGCTGTTCCGGGTGATGGACTGCGTGGCCACCTGTATCGTTGGCGTCTGGGCAATTTGTAGTTCATTGACCTGCAACTGATAAGTACCTGTGCCTCTTGAGGAATTGGAACTGATATCAACATAGTAGGCGCCGCTGACCGTGGGTGTAAAAGTCAGGCTGCCAGTGGTTGAGTAAGTTAATGTTGCACCATCTTCACTCCCATAGATTTCAAGGAGTGCATTGGACAGGGTGCCGCCGGTGTTGGATATCGTATAGGTATGGCCAGCTACAAGGTTCATCTTATGCCAGTCAGCGTCGCTCCAACCTTCCAGCGTTCCAAACTTTGTCTGACCCAATGTTAATACACTGCTGGTATTGGCGCGTGCGGCATAGTCGTCGGCAAGATTGCTGGCTGCGCTCATTGAGTAGAAGCCGGCTGTGCCCGTACCTTCAACGTCCCAGTAATATGCACCACTGGTGGTCGGGGTATAGCTGATGGAATTGTTGCTGCCGCTGCTTGCCAGTGCTGTGTACAGGACTTTTCCTGTACTGTCGCGCAAGACCAGATTCAGATTGGCACCTGTAGAAAGAGAATTGAGCGTGATCGTGTAACGGACTCCGGCCTGCATGTCCATACGATACCAATCTGCGTCAATTGCCGTATCGATTTTGCCATACACAATGCCACTTGCTTCCAGAAATCCGAATGTGTCTGTTCCACCAGGTATATCTTTACTCTGTTCGTACCAAGGCATGCGAATCTCTGATTTCTACAAGTTAAGGTTGATGTAATTTTAACTGATAGTTCTTTGGCTGTTACACTTTCGTAACATCTTCTTTACTGTTTCAACGAGAATTTTCAAATTTCTGAGTATTTTTTTCGGACAAATTGTAGCTTTCATTTCATGAAGTGCTTCACGGGATCGAATGCGCTTTGATCTGCTGGTGCGTTGTCTTCGGAATGATGAGATGAAAAAGTAAGCAAAAAAATAAGTTCAAAAATAAAGCGGGCAGCTTGCGACAAGCTGCCCGCTTTATTTCCAGTGAATGAATTATGGCACCAGCACCTGCCGGTTCCTGGCATGGGCTTCCACCTGTCTGGCGGCAAACCACCATGGACGGTGCTGGTTTTTTGCCCACAGTTTTGCCATATCATTTTGATGTGGCTGGAAATGTCTTTCACTGACGCCACCGGCCAGGGCGGCTTCAATTTTATCGTTGTCTCCAAAATCAACGATGACCTGCATGGAGGCGAAAAAATTTGCTTCATAAGGTTTCTGGAAATCGTAGACACCACGGCTCAGGGTTTCGCCGCTACCTGAACGCTCTACCGTAAAGCCACCCAGTAATTCTTGTCCGGCACCATTGCGGCGCAAAGGGCTGACGAAGCGCACGGTATGGGCCTTGCCCCAGCGCCAGTTGGCAGGGTCTTTACCTTGCAGGGCTTCCAGGCTCGCACGTGCACGCGGTGCTGCTGCACGTATTACATCTGCCAGCGTTTCGCGCTTGTTGGGGGTACGTACGTCATCGAACCAGACCGAATCCGGTGTCGCTACCAACGCATCAAAGCGTTGCTGCCAGAAATACCAGGTAGACAGCATATCTTTCGCTACGTCTTCACCCAGTTCATCTGTGAAGGTGCCTATCACGGTTTCACGATACAGGGCCTGATACACCAGCGGTGCTGCCAGATCGGCATTGTCCCAGCCATCCCAGTTCTTCAGGATGGTAGCCAGGTCTTTGTTTGCCGGATCGTTTTCCAGTGCAGCAATCAGGGCGGGGCGCAATATATCCGACTGTAAATTGCGGTCATCATGCATGAGATTCCAGTGGTCTTCCACCGTCATTTTCTGCGTAGTACCCAGCACCTGTCCTATGCGCGTATAGCGATAATTCGGTGATACATAATTGGTGTAATACCAGGGAAATCCTTCAGGGCGGGTGTCATGATTGGCGGTCCCCACCCAGGCGCGTTCGGGGTTGAACATGCCGGGCATCTTGTCTTTGGGAATGAAGGCAGTCCAGTCATCGCTGCCATCTGCCGGCGGTAGACGCGGGAATCCGCCATCGGCACCGCTACGTATCGGTACTGCACCGGTCGCTCTGTGGGCAATGTTGCCCTGGTCATCGCCAAATACAAAATTGAACATCATCAAGTCTATCTTTTGTACTTCCTTGTCAAAGTCTTTGGCATTGGCAGCGGTCAACAAACCTTCAATACCGATCTGTGGCGCGAATACTTCAGCATCGGTAGAACGCAAGACCAGCAATTTGTCACCCTTGGGGCCAAGGCCAGGGTGATCCGTGATAACAGGCCCACGTTTGGTAAAACGTATCTTCAAAGCCTGTTCGGTAAATCCGCCTGGCGCATTTTTATCCTTGATGCGTATGCTTTCATTGATGACGGTGAAAGGCACGCTGTGCCCGCCATCGATGTAGTGATCCTTGTTGGCCGGGTCTATGGTTTCCACGTACAAATCCTGTACATCGCCATAGGCATTGGTTACGCCAAATGCCACATGCTTGTTGCGCCCTACCAGGATGCCTGGCATGCCGGGTAGGGCCGCACCCACTGCCTGTATATCCGGTGTGAACAAGCCCACCGGATGCCAGGTGCCTGGCAAGATGCGGTTGTCCAGATGCGGATCATTGGCGACCATGGCTTTGCCGGATTGCGAACGTGAAGGCCCGATGGCCCAGTTGTTTGAACCCAGTCCCTGATGGTTCAGGGTTTCTGGCGCGATGTTCAAGTCTTTCCAGGCCAGGTTCAGTTGTGTTGACTGTGCCTGCGTAGCGCTGTTACCAGCTTGTGTGGCGGGTGATGCATTTTTCCAGTCAGGATTGATGGTCAGCGGGAAAATAGCACGCGCGCGTTCCATGCCCAGGTGATCTATCAGTTTTTGGGCGACGACCTCGGCCTTGAAATTGGTTGAATGGGTGTAATGCACATAGTGCACAAGAGCGATCAGGTCGGCTACTTTCCAGGGGTGCGGCACCAGACCAACGGCTTTCAGCTCTATCGGATGTTCATCTGAATAGGTCTGGATATAAGCATTGATGCCATCAACGTAATACTGGAAAAAGGCGCGGGATTCCGGGCTCAGTTTTTCGGCATGGCGTTCGCCATTGCGGCGTATGCCCAGTACACGCATACGTATATCGCTGGGCAGGGTTTCTGCCCCCAGGCTGGCGGACAATTCGCCGCGCCAGGTAGCGCGAAACAGCTCCATCTGCATGAGCCGGTTTTGTGCCGTAACAAAACCTTGCGCCCGCAGCAGGTCAGGCGTATTGGCAGCAAATATATACGGAATACCCAGTTCGTCACGTAAGACCTTCACCGGTGCTGTCAGGCCGATCAGCTTCATTTCCCCATCGATTTGCGGGTGACCGGAACTGCGTACCTTCAGATAGGCAGCAGTGCCGCCCAGAGCGATCAGCACCAGCAGGCCGATCGCCGTGCGTTTTAAAATCTTGTTCATCGATTCTCCAGGGAGGATGAAATACAAGTTGTCTCGTTATGGTTCGCTGACTTTGTCATGGATGACGGTGGTCAGCAAATTATTATGGCGCAAGCGTATCATTGAGCACAGTGGCGTGGCCGTCAAGCGTCAATCCAGCGGCGCGTGTCGTCAATGCACAGGAAGCACACTAACGCACACCAAAGCATCGCCGCCTCAAAGCGTAGTGGTGCAGCCAGATGTGGCGGCGCAAGATATCTGATGAAAATCTTGGCCGCAACAGTTAATACGGTAGCTTTAACAGTAGCTTTAGCGCATTTGCTCCTTGAAGTCTGGCCCGACAAAGACCCTGCTGGCATTGCCTCGCTCTGTCATGTGATGCTGCATGCGTCTTTCGGCCTTGCTGTCACGTTCTTTGGCCTGCTGCAATTCAGCCAGCTTCAGACCCAGCAATTGTGTCGCCAGCCGCTTATTGGCAAACTGGCTGCGCTCGGTTTGCACCTTCACCGAGATGCCGGTAGCGACATGGGTGGCCCGGATAGCACTATCGGTTTTATTGACGTGCTGGCCACCCGGACCGGATGCGCGCGTCGCTTCATACCTGATGCCGCTGTCAGATGGTTCGTTGCCCGACAGGTCACGACCCGACATAAACAGGCTACCACCCACAAACCAGTTCTTACGACGGTGTGCCGGCCGATAAGGGCTGTCACAAATCCATAGCAAACTGCCTTGCCATTGCGCGGCAAAGGCTTGTGCCGCGTCTGCTTGCTTAGTGTCTGCGTGCATTGTGTGCGTTAATTCCAGCAGCACGGACCGGAATGTGCCGCTACAGGGGCCCGGCACTTGCTCCAGGATCTTGATTTGCACACCAGCCTTGTTGGCATCCTTCAGCAGGCGTGCCAACACCTTGGCAACCGCCAGGCAACATTCTGCTGGCCCGGTGTTTGCTGTTATCTGTAGATAGATCATGTACGATACTCCTCAAGTGCTGTGACATTGAAGAGAGGGTTCATATTGCCCATAAAAAATTCCAAAAAATGAAGTCAGGAACAGGGCACTGGCACACAGTTGTACGCACGTTAGGCATGATGCCATCCGGAATACAAATACAGTGATTTTGAACGACAAAGATGTTAGGCAGACTTGCCTTCAGACCTTATAACAGTCTTATGGCAAGGAGCAGAAAACCAGGCCCATGAAAGGAGAGTGGTGATTTAAACGCGGCATGTTTTCTCCTTTCGACAGTGGGTGCTGGATAAGCGGTGAATAGATTAGTCATGAATAGTAGCTTAGCTATTTTGCCGCTGGCAAGTTATTTTTAGTGTTGAAGCTGGTGCCTGTTTCAATAAACCTGATCTTATGGGTACAATTTGGATTGCTATAAATTGCACCAGGATGCTTCAACAATCTGATGCGCATCTTATAGAAAATACGACACAAACACGACACAAACACGATTAAGAAATCTTCGTGATCTCGAATTTACATCTTGCTGGCAGGCGAAAAACGACATGTTGAATTGGCTCAAAAATATTTTCTCTCCACCAGCAGCAATAGAAAAAGAGATACCCAAACCCGTAGGTCATACCGATCCGGCGCCGGTGGCCCCTACCGAAACCGCAGCCAGTTTTAAAAGCCGTGGCGATACCCATCTAGACCAGGGCGATTGGGCACGTGCCGCGGCACAATACAAGAAAGCACTGGAACTTAATCCAGATTTTGCTGAAGTGCATAATAACCTTGGCCTGGCGCTGATGCGGCAAGGTGAAAATGACCAGGCAAAACACCATTTGCAGCAAGCAGTCAGTATCAAGCCAGACATGTTTAATACCTATTACGTGCTGGGCATGCTGGCGCAGCAATTGGGGCAATTTGTTGAAGCCACCGATCATTTTGCCAAAGTCATTACTATTCGCCCGGATTTCAAGGAGGGATATATCGCGCATGCTGGGGCATTAAGTGATGCCCGTTTGTTTGACGCTGCGCTTGCCAGTTATGAACGCGCAATTGTCCTGGACCCTGCTGACCCGTCCGCTAACTGGGGCAAATCATTGGTACAGCTTGCCATGGGTGATTATGAACATGGCTGGCGGCAATATGAATGGCGCTGGAAAGATTTTGCCAAGGGTGTGGCAAGGCATTACCCCCCAGCCACGCTGGTTGGGCGATCTATCCATCAAAGACAAGACAGTGCTGATCTATCCAGAACAGGGTTATGGCGATGTCTTTCAGTTCTGCCGCTACATTCCCATGCTGGATACGCTTGGGGCACGAGTGGTACTGGAAACACCCAAAGAAATCATGGACCTGCTGTCTACATTGAAGGGTAATTTCACCATCGTCGAAATGGGCAAGCCATTGCCGCCGTTTGACTTCCATTGTCCAATGATGAGCCTGCCGCTGGCATTCAAGACCACGCTGGCAAGCATACCGGCGACAATTCCTTACTTGCACGCTTTGCCAGCCAAGCGCCAGGCCTGGTCACAAAAGCTGGGGCAAAAGAATAAACTGCGCGTTGGCCTGGTCTGGTCAGGTGGCTTCCGGGCAGATCAGCCAGATACCTGGGGTGTGAATGAGCGTCGCAATATGCCTTTGGCCAAACTGGCGCAGTTGAATATTCCCGGTGTCGATTTTTACAGCCTGCAAAAGGGGAGCGTAGCTGAAATGCAGCTCAAAGCGATACAGGGCACATCCTGGAATGGCCCTGCTATTATTGATTACACCAGCGAGATCAAAGATTTTTCTGACACCGCCGCCCTGGTAGACAATCTTGACATCATCGTATCCGTCGACACCTCTATGGTGCATCTGGCTGGTGCCATGGGCAAAACCACCTGGGTATTGAACAGGTTTGATTCATGCTGGCGCTGGCTGTCAAGCCGGACGGACAGCCCCTGGTATCCGTCGCTTACCTTGTTCACCCAAACCCGTCCTGGCGATTGGGATAGCGTGATCAGCGAAGTTAAAAACAAACTCGAAGCTACCGTGGGTGCGGCGAGTTAAGCCTCCTTGTTCACCTTAACGTAAAAATTTCTGTTTTTTTGAATCCAGTAACGCTCCCTATGCGTATCTGAAGTATTGGTCTTGCAAACCGATACTCATTTCACCTATAAGGAGCTCGCTATGAAACTGTCGAACCGTATCGCTGCACGTGTTACCGCCCTATCCGCCATACTGGCAAGTGCCTTCATTGCAGGATGCGCATCCATGTCACCCATGGCCGCTACCTACTCGCAAGATGCCCTGCCAGACGCAGTCAAAGTGCCCGCCGGCCATAAAGTAGCCATGCAAACCGTCGGTGTAGGTATGATCACCTATGAATGTCGCGCCAAAAAAGACATGGCAGGCCAATATGAATGGGCATTCGTCGGCCCCGACGCTGCATTGAACGACCGCAGTGGCAGTAAAATAGGCAAATACTACGGCCCACCAGCCACCTGGGAAAACATGGATGGCTCAAAAGTCACCGCCACCCAGGTCGCCGTCGCACCTGCCGGTACCGGCAACATCCCTTACCAGTTAGTCAAAGCCAACCCTGCCATGGGCAATGGCGCAATGACCGGCGTCACCTACATCCAGCGCGTAGCCACTAAGGGCGGCGTCGCACCAGCCAGCGCCTGCGATGCCGGCAATATGGGCAGCAAGCAGACTGTCAATTATCAGGCTGACTATATCTTCTGGAAGATGATGTAAGCTGACCAACCAGGTTGTTGGCTATCAAAAAGCCAGGCAAAGGTTTAGAACCTATGCCTGGCTTTGTGCTGTTTGTTGGCTTTGTATGGTTACAGCAGTATTTGCTATCTTGCCTTTCAGACTACCATATCGTCGTGCGTCTGCCGGGCCGTATTCATATCCGGATAAGGCTAGCCAAGCAATCCATCGTAAAAATTTGTGCAGCTATGTGCCGATCATGAGAAAATGCCAATAAGTCATCATCTCGCTTCTAATCTCGCGCACACCTGACGAATTTTTGTTGAGTAGCTCAACAACTAATATCTCAGTTTGCCTTGCGTGGCTGAATCATCAATACTCACATAATCAAATTCGAATGAAAGGTTTGCATCCATGGGTGCCAATGCCAGTGCTATACAAAAAATTTATATTGCGTACTTTAACCGTCCTGCGGACGTCGCCGGTTTGCAATACTGGGAAGGGCAACTTGACGCAAACAAGATTTCATTGGCGAGCCTTGCACAATCCTTTAGTGAGCAAGTTGAATACAAAAACACCTACGGCGGTAAAAATACTGCTGACGTAGTGACTGCCTTGTACAAGAACTTGTTTGGCCGTGCGCCGGACACTAGTGGATTAGGGTATTGGGTGGCTCAGATTGATAGCGGAACGATCACCCTGGGCAAGGCAGCTTTGGCCATCCTGAATGGCGCATCACCTATTAGCGATGATGGCATTACGATTGCCAACAAGCTCAATTACGCTGCGCAGTTTACCGCCAGTCTGGATACCACTGCAAAAGCCGCAAACTACAATACCTCGCTTGGATTTGAAGCCATGAAACTGGTGATGTCCAAAGTACTCGCTGGCGCACCCGTACCCTCACTGATCTCGCATTCCAGTTTGAACTTTCCTTCCGGTCAAAATACCGTGAACGCGAATGAAGCAATCAAAGGTTTAACGATAGACCTGGATCTTAAAGACCTGGCTGTTTCAGTAGGTTATAAACTTGAACTGACGGTTAACGGCGGACCGTTCTCTTCACCTGTCATACACACCGTAACCATGGCAGAAATACTGGCGCAAAAAGCCAGTATTTTGGTGCCTGGGGCGACTTTCTGGGGCGTTGATGGAGAGAAGCGCGTAGGCGTGAGGGTCAGCGATATTTTCGGTAATACCGGTGATATTGGCGCTGAAACCAGAATTCAGCTGGATACAGTGCCCCCGGCTGCGGCAAGTTCCTACGTGGAGCGAGTACTGCCTAATGATATTCGCCACATAGAAGTGACCATTCCGCAAGGGCAGTTGACTGGCGGACATGTCACTCTGGGGTCTACTGAAACAGATATTCTGGCAAGGGTCGATACTATTTCTGCGACAGACACAAAAATTGTTTTTGACTTGAATGCCCAGCAACTCAAGAACATGTATGACGGTAGGTATTACATCCGTGAATATGATCAAGCCGGTAATGTCACCAAATTCAGTATTCTGGATTTACCAAATGCCTTTTTGTTTGGAACAGATACCAAATTGACTGTTCCCAAAAATATCACTTATACCCCAGTAGGTGGAAAGGTCGTGATCAACTCCATCAATGCAACTAACACCAGCCTCATTGTCACGGCAGATATCGTGGCCGGTGAAGCGACAGGTGGCTATGCAGAGCTGAACATGAGTGGGTTTTCAGCATCCGACAAAGAAATTCTCGCAGGAGATACCAAGGTCACTTTTGAAATCAAAACAGATAGTGCCTTTGCGTTGAAAGCACTGCTGGCAGGTGGTGGTGTTGCTACTATTTCTTTGACTACTGCGGCAGGATCTGTTGCCCGATCTATTGAAACAGCGATATTGACGACCAGATACGTTGATGGAGAACCGATACAAGGAAGTCTGAGTGCGCCTACTGGCTTAAAAATCACGCCGCTAGGCGGGCAGGTGACAAATAGTGCTGCGGGAACCACCATCTTGAATGGCACCAATGTTGCGCTCTCTGCCGAAGCGACGATTGTTGCCGGGCAAGCCACAGCGGGTCGTGCTGAACTATGGATAGGTAACACACGTATCGCCACTGACGACCTTATTTCGATTACTGATACCAAGGTATTTTTTAGCATAACGTCGGCTCCGCTGGTTGCCTACAGCCCCAGGTATTTGCAATCCAATGTACCCCAGGGAGGTGTAGCCGTCGTCAAGCTGTTTGACCGCGCAGGCCATGAAATTGACAGTATAGGCAACCCGACTGTGATCACCAATTATTCGTCTTTGACTGGTTATGACGTTTCGCAAGATTTGTTTGCTTCGGGCCCAGTGCTGATTGTGGGGAGTCCACAGGAAATTGTGGTTTGATTGGGAATAAAGTCAGTTCAAGTGTTGTTCAGTTTGTGGGCAGCGCAAGTAAAACTTGCGCTGCATACCATTGAAAAGACTTTTAAGAAGGTAAAACGACCAACGCCTTTTCCACCAATCTTAACCTTTGAAAGCGTATAAGCTACTCCAAACGATTGCATGTTTTCATCAGTAAAGCCCACGCCATTGTCGATGACGTCAAATCCATCTACAGTCAGAGTGTCATCGCCTGCCTGTTGCGCCAAATCATGCGAGCCGATTAATTTAATGGTTATTTTGCAGTTTGAGTAGCCGCGCTTTGTTTCTTCGATAGCGTCGATCGCGTTTGAAATAGCTTCAAACAAAGACATGATCCCGCGCGAAGGCGCAAGATCCAACCTATCCGCTAGACCGCGAATATTTGCATCCATTTATTTCACCCCCATCATGTCGTTGCACGGATTTACTCCACCTAAAATTTTCGTCCATTCTGCGAATTCCTCTGCCAGGCAAAAAATGGAGTCAGGAATTCGCGCTATCGATGAGATATTTAGAAGAATATCCATAGATAAATTTGATATATAGAGGTAGGGTTCGGAGAGCGAACTACACATTAAAAAGTTGAAAGTCTTAATTGTCACTGACGCCTGCTTCAAAATCTAATTCGTCAAACTTAAACCTTTCCGCATTCTCTGGATATAAATCACACATCATAAAAATTTGATAGAATTCAAGAAGTTTTTGGCGCTCTACGGCAGGAAGGATTGACTTTAATTGCTTCCTTAGTCCGTTTACATCAGATCCAATTTTATCTACTGCTTCGGAAAGAACCTCTTCCAATCGCTCTTGTTTTCCGCGCCCTGTACGATGTTTGGCTTTATGAGCGGATACCGCATTTTTAAAAAGATAGTAGGAAAATATAAACGCGAAATTTTTCGCATTTGTTGCAGAAGCTAAGGCATTTGACGCCGTATTTAGACTCCCGTTTTTAATAAGAGACTTATAGAATGCGATAAAGCCGTCCGCCACATCCCCTGCTCTGACCACCTTCTCTGGTGCCAAAAGACCAAATACAGGACTTGCCTTGGTTATACTTGCTCCCTTTAATGCATACGCCGACTCACATGCTCCGCAAGCGAAAAATAAATTGTTCTTGCTTAAAATATTGATCTCTCTAAGCAATTCGAATACGGTAGACCACGCAATCGAACTGTGGTCAGGAAAAAAAAGAGAATCTTTAGATCCGTGGCCTTCAATATGAATTAAAGGAATCTGATCTTTCACAATCAAGTCAGTCTTTATACGACTAATGACCGCACGGAAGTCTTGCTCAGATTTGCATTTTTCCCTTTCACACACTAATCTGCTTTGTTCTTCTGAAATAAAGTCAACCACGTTTTCTTCAATAGCTCGTCCTGTCTGCAATTCAGAATCAGAAGTCAAATCAATTATTACGATTTTATCTGCAGAAAATCCAATATCACTCATAAATCTTTCTATCGTCTCAACAGAAATATATACTGGAGAACGAAAGGGGGATTTGGTAAAACCCCTAAATCGCCCCCGTAGTTAAGATAGATATTGGTGCTAAATATGCCAATGAAACTCAGTCTTTGACAGAAATGGCTGATTATTTACCCACCTGGAAAAAGCTTGAGCGTAAGTTATTCTTGCGTTCAGTTCAGGCTTTGGCGCATTTGGCTATCAATAACCAAAATACATTCCGCATGTACTGCGAGAGCTAAATTTAGAGATGTTTGAGTTAATGGCACGTGGCCAGTTGAAGATGGGATTGTCACTGGAACCAATCTCCCTTCAGTTGATGTTTCTATGACGCCCCAAACCACTCCGATAAGATTTACTTTGGTTCCTGGTGTGTATGAACCATCAGTCAATCTGAACATTGGAGTTTCGTATGAAAAGACTGGCGAACCGCTTGATCCATTGAAGGCAGCTACATCAATCAAAAAGTCTGATTTACCTTGATATTTCGCACATGGATGTGTTGCGGTCGAACCAATTCTAGAAATTGGCATGTTGTTGTAGTTATCAGCTAATCCTTTGGGATAGCCGATCACTAAAACTTGCTCAATGTCTCTTAGATTGGCTCTGTCATTTTCATCGGGTAGCCAAGTGGAGTCTATGAAAAAGCCTCGAATCTTGTGACCGGATTGGAAAACTGTGTTTGCCTGATTTGTTATATCTATTCCACAGAGATCAATATTCGGATCTGGGTGAGGATAAATATTGCCTTGAATTTGAACACTCAATAAATTGTCTGCTCTACCCTCAGGTTGATTCGCGTCGTTTAGATTATCGATGGACAGCGCAGTTGAAAGGACGAATTGCACTACATCTGCGTCTTTGACAACATGCTTGTTAGTTATTATTGATACTTTGGATCTATTTGTATTTTGATCCGTTACTTGATAGAAAAAACCAGTGCCCGTAGAAGTTGGGGCTTGTCCGTGTTTTCCTGCAAGAAGTTGCACTGTTGATCTAACAATTGCATGATCAACCGATTTGTTTTTAGCATCCATACTATATATCTAGTCGATTTGATAATGTGGGTAGTATATTATCAAATTGTAGATCGGGGTCGATAATTGTAGATTGGGAGCACAAAAGACAAAAGGCTTACATCGCTGTAAGCCTTTGTTTTTACTACTAATACTTGGTGGCCCGGGGCGGAATCGAACCACCGACACAAGGATTTTCAATCCTCTGCTCTACCGACTGAGCTACCAGGCCAAGACCAAGAATTATAGACATGTTGGGCGTGGTTTGCAAGCTTTTTCTGAAAATAGCTTTGCTGCGCTCTATGGCGGGGCTTTGATCTGGCGCATCGGGCGGGTGGATGGGCTTACCGTATAATGGGGTGATTATCCGGTTTTGGTGGTGGACTTATGTCAACTCAGATTTACGACACAGATATTTGCATCGTCGGTAGTGGTGCGGTGGGCAAGGCGGCGGCGCTGGGGTTTGCGCAGGCGGGTTTGCGGGTTAGTTTGTTGAGTGCAGGTGGTGTGCCGCCTGCGGCGGCAGACTGGGATGTGCGTGTGTATGCGCTGAACCATGTGGCCCATGATTTGCTGTGTTCATTGAAGGTGTGGGATGCGCTGGATTTGTCGCGCGTTGCGCCTGTGACTGCCATGCAGGTGCATGGTGGTGCTGAGGTGGATGCGGGCAAACTGGGTTTTGATGCCTATGGCGCGCATGCGAATGAGTTGGCTTGGATAGTTGAAGACAAGAATTTGAACCAGGCGCTGGATACGGCTTTGCGCTTTGCCCAAAACCTGACACAGGTACAGGGGCGTGCAAGGCAATTGGTGCAGGAAGCTGATAGCGCGCATATCGTGCTGGAAGATGGCAGTATCTTGCGCGCGGGCCTGATTGTAGGTGCTGATGGTGCACAGTCCTGGGTGCGGGGGGCTTGCGATATCGGGCTGGATTACCGGTCCTATAACCAGCAGGGCGTGGTGACGAATTTTGAATGTGAAAAGCCACACCTGGGCATAGCCCGCCAATGGTTTGTGCAGGAGCAGGGCATTATTGCCTTGCTGCCTTTGCCGGGTAATCGTGTTTCGCTGGTGTGGTCGGCGCCGGATGCGCTGGCGCAGACTTTGGTGAATGAGCCTTTGTCTGCTTTGGTCGAGCGTTTGATGCCATATTGTGGCGAAGGGCTCGGCGCCTTGCGCCCGGTTTTGCCAGAGGCGATACGGGCTTTCCCTTTGCGGTTGATACGGCCACACAGTGCCATTGCACAGCGGGTGGCTTTGATCGGTGACGCGGCCCATGCGGTGCACCCGCTGGCCGGGCATGGCATGAACCTGGGTTTTGCGGATGTGCGTGATTTGCTGAAGATAGTCAAAGAGCGTGAAGCCCACCGCGATTGTGGTGATGTCCGCCTGCTGGAACGTTATAAACGCGCCCGCAAGGAAGAGGTGTTATTGATGCAATTGACGACAGATGGCTTGGCGCGCCTGTTTGGGTCTGATCTGACACCATTGCGGGTAGTGCGTGATTTTGGATTGAACTTGCTGGATAAATTGCCGGTCATAAAAGGCAAGCTGATTGCCCATGCCATGGGCAAGTGATACGTCTGAATGCAGGCATATTCAAGCTGGCATACAATAGTAACAATTAAATTGCCTGTTGGCAGATCGTGAATTGAAAGATAGATAGTGATGAAAACATTGAAACAAGCCCTGCTGATGCTGGCACTTGGTATTGTTGGCCTGACCAGCGCAGCAGCCGAAACGCCGGTCGAAGCCACTGTGCGCAAACTGGTAGAGCCGCGCCTGGGCGAGGGTGTGAAGGTGGATTCTGTCACCAAGACACCGTATGCGGGTATGTATGAAGTGCGTATCGGGTCTGATATTTTGTACACCGATGAAAAAGCGCAGTATCTGTTTGTTGGCAATGTGCTGGATTCCAAGAGTGGCACTAACTATACCAAGCAGCGTACGGATGATCTGAGCAAGATAAAATTCTCTGATCTGCCGTTGGAATCTGCCCTGAAGATGGTCAAGGGTGATGGCAAGCGTGTGATTGCGGTGTTTGAAGACCCTAATTGCGGCTATTGCAAACAGTTCCGCAAGACGCTGGCTGGCATGGATAACATTACGGTGTACACCTTCATGTATAACATTCTGGCCGATGATTCCAAGGTCAAGTCAAAAAACATCTGGTGTTCTGCTGACCGCAACAAGGCCTGGGATGAATGGATGTTGCACGGCAAGGCAGCGCCAGAAGCCGCAGCCAACTGCAATACACCACATGAAAAAATTTATGCACTGGGCCAAAAATTGCGAGTAACTGGCACCCCATCCGTCTTCTTCGCTGATGGCACCCGTGTACCAGGTGCGATGGATGCAAAAGGCCTGGAAGCCCGTCTGGCTGCGGCTGCTGCGCCGAAGCCAAATTGAGCGGTATGTAAAACCCAGCTTTCAATCAATACATCTTCATTCCATGTCGTCACCCGCCATCTGGACCGGAATTTTACTGGCCGCAGGGCGGGGTCGGCGGTTTGATGCCAGCGGCATCGAAAACAAATTATTGCAAACACTGGCCAATGGCCAGACCGTGGCCAGCCAAAGTGCGCTGAACCTGTTGGCTGTTATGCCACATACTGTGGCTGTGCTGCGCCACGGCAGTGACATTTTGGCCGGACAATTGCAGGCTTTGGGTGTGCAATGCGTATTTTGTGATGATGCCGATGCCGGTATGGCGCATTCATTACAGGCGGCCTTGCGGGCCAGTGCCGGCAGCGCCGGTTGGCTGATTGCCCTGGCGGATATGCCGTTTGTGCAACCGGATACCATACTAAAGCTGCTGCATGCCTTGCAAAACGGCAAATACATGGTGGCACCGGTGCATGCTGGCCGCAGGGGTAACCCGGTCGGTTTCTCCAGCAAGTATCTGCCACAGCTATTGGCCCTGCAAGGTGATACTGGCGCCCGCCAGCTATTGCAAACTCCTGATCTGCATCAGATCAAGGTCGCCGACGCTGGCATTCACCACGATATAGACTTGCCACAAGACTTGCTGGCACCGCCCCTGTAGTGGTCTGGTTGTAATCTGGTGCACGTGCCGTTATGGCGGTATTCACATATTGATGTAAATAAAATATCTCAAGATGCATGAATATGACAAAATGCGCATCGTTTTGCCACAATGTTTTACCTTTGCAAGGGAACTTGCCGGAGCGAAAGCCTTACCTGATATATCTATACGGCCCATTTAGCCCTAGAATAGCGTTTTTCTTCGACCTGATTTAATGCAGGGATAGTAGTGCGGCAACCCAACTCTATGAATAATCTCAATCAGAAACTGGTAATACGTCTGGGCTTTTTGGGCCTGGTGCCTTTTGTCTTGCTGACACTGGCATGCTGGGTCGTGCATCCCGACTGGTTGGGTGATCTGATTAAGGCGCAGTTATATTACGGCATCGTGATTTTGTCTTTCCTTGGTGGCTTGCACTGGGGCGTGACGATCATGGCGGGCGGCAGTGATCATGAAGAAACCAAAAAAGCGTTGATCTGGGGTGTGATTCCTACCCTGATTGCCTGGTGTTCAATGATTAACATGCTGTTTGGCTTTGTGGTGCAGGTGGCGGGTTTTATCGCTGCTTACATTATCGACAAGCGTCTGTATCAGAGTTACGGTGTACCGCAGTGGTTTATTGAGCTGCGTTTGCAACTGACCCGCGTGGTCGTTGGGGCGCAGATATTTACCTTTATTGCCGCGAACGTGCGTAGCTATTCAGTTAGTTGATAGCTTAGTTAGTAGCTTACTTAATAGCTTCGCCAATAAGTCCCCCAAATAAGTCAGAAAACCAATTAATAAAGATTCGGAAAGATCGTTCAGAATGAAAAAAACGATAACTACAAAGAAGCAGGGGACAATCACCGCCGCATCTGCGCATGGCTTGCTGTATTCCATCGTGCCCAAAGATCTGGCGGGTCATCTTTACCAGGTCACATTGGACATTGCAGCGCCAGACGCTGCCGGGCAAGTCGTTAGCTTGCCGGTATGGATACCGGGCAGTTACATGGTGAGGGAATTTTCTCGTAACATCGTACAGATCAAGGCCAGTTCTGATGGTAAAAAAGTCGCGCTGAAAAAGCTGAACAAAAATACCTGGCAGGCAGCCCCATGCAAGACGACATTGCGCATCACTTATGAAGTGTATGCCTGGGATTTGTCGGTGCGCGCAGCACACCTGGATCAAAGCCACGGCTTCTTCAACGGCACCGGTGTGTTCTTGAGCGTGCATGGCCAGGAAATGAACCCGCATGTGGTTGACATCCAGCGGGCAGACGATGCTGCCTGCAAGACCTGGCGCGTGGCCACTTCCTTGCCGGAATTAAAAGCAAAACGTTATGGCTTTGGCACCTATGTGGCTGCCAATTACGATGCGCTGATTGATCATCCGGTTGAGATGGGTGATTTTGCCATGGCCACGTTTGAAGCACATGGCGTGCCGCATGATTTTGTCGTGACCGGCAAAGTCCCGAATATGGATATGGACCGCATCATTGCTGATGTGAAAAAAATCTGCGAAACACAGATTGCCCTGTTTGAACCACGTACCAAAAAAGCGCCGATGGACCGTTATGTGTTCATGACCATGGTCGTCGGTGAAGGGTATGGTGGACTGGAACATCGTGCATCAACCGCATTGATTTGCAACCGCACTGATTTGCCCCTCAAGCATCAGGCAGAAATGACAGATGGGTACCGTGGCTTTTTGGGTTTGTGCAGCCATGAATATTTCCATACCTGGAATGTGAAGCGCATCAAACCTGCGGCGTTTGCCCATTATGATTTGCAGCAAGAAAATTACACCAGCCTGTTGTGGTTGTTTGAAGGCTTCACCAGTTATTACGATGATTTGATGCTGGTGCGTGCTGGCGTGATTGATGAAGTAGCGTATCTGAAGCTGATCGCCAAAACCATCAACATGGTCACACGTGGTAGTGGTCGCACAAAGCAAAGCGTGGCTGAATCCAGCTTTGATGCCTGGACCAAGTATTACCGTCAGGATGAAAATTCGCCGAACGCCATCGTCAGTTATTACACCAAAGGTTCACTGGTAGGCCTGGGGCTGGACTTGACGATACGCGCAGAAAGCGCCGGCAAGAAATCGCTGGATGACGTCATGCGCGTGCTATGGCAAAAATTTGGCCGTGATTTCTATGAGCGCCTGCTGACGGGCAAGCAACAAGGTCTGGCAGAAAATGAATTTGAAGCGTTGGTCGAGGCAACAACCGGTGTGAATGTACGCCGCTTCCTGGACAGGCATGTACGCGGTACGGAAGATGTGCCACTGGCAGCCCTGTATGCAGACTTTGCGGTGTTGGTGAATGATGGCAATGCAAACAAAAAAGCCAGTCTCGGTGTTCGCGTGGTGCGTGATGGGAATGACTGCAAGATCGCCAATGCCCACGAAGGCCGCGCTGCCCATCTGGCCGGTTTGTCGGCCAATGATGTGTTGATGGCGGTCAATGGATTGCGATTAACGGCAGCAGATGCGGCAGACAGCCTGGCAACGGCATTAGGCCGTTATCGCGTTGGTGAAACGGTGCAGATACATGCCTTCCGCCGTGATGAACTGTTGACCGTGCAAGCCAAATTGCAAGGTGATGATGTGCCGGCGCTGTCGCTGTCCATACAGGCGCCAGCCAAGGGTGGCAGTGTTGTCAGGCCCAGTTTTCAAAAGCCGGGCAAGCGATAAACGCTAAAGATAAGCACTAAGATGCAATACAGCGAACCGCAATACAGACATCCTGTATTGCGGTTTTTTATTTCACGAGGACGCTATGCTGTTGAGCGCCGTCATGGCATCTGCCGGCAAGTTGATTTTTGCCGCCGCCAGGTTCTCCCGTAGATGTGAGACGGAAGATGTGCCGGGGATCAGAAGGATGTTTGGCGCACGTCTCAGCAACCAGGCAAGCGCCGTCTGCATGGGCGTAACACCAAGGCTCGCAGCCACGTCCGACAGAATGTTTGACTGTAGCGGATTGAAGCCGCCCAGCGGGAAGAACGGGACATAGGCAATGCCCGCACCGGCCAGATCATCGATCATGGCATCGTCGGCTCGGTGTGCCAGATTGTAGTGGTTTTGTACACAAACAATCTCGCAGATACCGCGCCCTTGCGCTACCTGCGTAGCAGTAACATTACTCAGCCCGATGTGGCGTACCAGGCCTTGCCGTTGAAGTTCTGCCAGAGCAGTGAGTGGAGCTTCAATCGAACCTTCGGCAGGGCCATGCGTGTCAAACATGATGCGCAGGTTGACGACATCAAGTGCATCGAGTCCGAGGTTGCGCAGATTGTCGTGGACCGCCTGGGTCAGATCCGTGCTTGAAAAAGCCGGAAGCCACGCGCCATCCGCCCCGCGCCGGGCACCAATCTTGGTAACGATTACCAGATCATCAGGGTAGGGCACAAGCGCCTCACGGATCAACTGGTTGGTCACATGGGGGCCGTAGAAATCGCTGGTGTCGATATGATTCACCCCGGAAGCAACAGCTTCACGCAAGACAGCCAATGCCGCATCGCGGTCTTTGGGCGGACCGAACACGCCTGGGCCGGCAAGCTGCATGGCACCGTAGCCAAGGCGCTTTACGGTACGATTACCCAGGGTGAATGTATTTGACTGATCGATTCTTGACATGGTCTATCTCCTTTAAGGTTCTACACAGGACTTACGCAAAATTGTCCCAGCAAGGCTATCGCCCTAGGAAACCTCCCTTGCAAGGGAGGTTAGTTTCGTTGGCAGACAACGTGTTGTCTGAAATCCCAACTACACCGTAGCGACGAAGACAGTACGGTCAGTACGGTTAGGAGCTACAACGCAGCTGGGGCGGTTTTGCGTAAGTCCAACTAAAGTGATCATGGTAGCCATTGTTGATGTTGCTGATAAGCCGGTATAATCAGTACGGGCTGTACGATATTATGCACAATGAATATTGACCTGAATGATCTGAACGCCTTTGTGGCGGTAGCACGTGCCGGCGGCTTTCGCGATGCCGCACGGGCGAGTGGCGTCAGCGCGTCGGGCTTGAGCGAGGCAGTACGCCGTCTTGAGACACAGCTTGGCGTCAGATTGCTGCATCGCACGACACGCAGCGTTGCACCGACCGAGGCTGGCAGGGGTTTGCTGACGCGCCTCGGGCCAGCGTTGAACGAAGTGGAAGCAGCGCTGGACATCGTGAATGGCTTTCGCGACAGGCCGGCGGGCACATTGAAACTGAATGTACCCGTCAGTGTAGCCAGACTGGTGTTACCCGCCATCGTTTCACCTTTCCTTGCGGCTTATCCTGATATCAAACTTGAGGTGGTCGCCGAAGAAAGCTTTGTCGATGTCCTGGCGGCGGGATGCGATGCAGGCATTCGTTATGGCGAGCGACTGGAACAGGACATGATCGCCGTGCCGATCGGACCTCGTTCCCAGCGCATGGCCGTCGCTGCTGCCCCGGCCTACTTTGATCAGCATGGTCGCCCGGAGCATCCGCGTGAACTGGTCAATCATGCCTGCCTGAGCGGTCGCTTTCCCAGTGGGACGGTGCCAGCATGGGAATTCGAGCGCAATGATGAGCTGGTACAGGTTGCCCCGGCAGGGCCGCTGATCGTGCGTATCGGTGGGGCCGTTGATCTTCTGGTTGACGCTGCAATCGCTGGTAGCGGCATCATCTGTCTTTTTGAGGACTGGTTGCGCCCGCATCTTGATAGCGGTGCACTGGAACCGGTGCTCGAACCCTGGTGGCAGCGTTTTCAGGGGCCTTTCCTGTATTACCCGGGGCGTCGTCTTATGCCCGCACCACTGAAGGCTTTTGTCGATTTCGTCAAGGCATCGGCTGATCCCACTTTCCCTGGTACGGTGACCAGGCACACCTGATCAGCCCGGGCCTTTATAGTGTGGCGAGTTCCATTGCAGAAAACATCAGTCAGCGTTGATGTTCAATCGCAAAAACCGCAAAGCTGAACTTTCTGGCGTATGATTTTGTCATAGCCCATCATCACACTCTTCGCCGCCTGCATGACTGCATCGCACTTTTACTTGTCGAAACCGGTATGGCAAAAGCCTGCTTATTTGCTTGGTATTGTCATCTTGCATGTGTTGTTACTGCTTTTTGTGCGCCAGGCCTTACAGAAAAATACCGGACAGTCGGAAGCCTACAGATATCTGGATGTCAGTTTTTTTGCCCCCGCACTGAAGGCGTTGCATCAGGTGCCGCCTCAGGTGCCACAAATACCTGCGGCCGCGACACCATCGCACCCCATCACTCAATTGCCACAGCGCTTGCGTAGTCAATCACGTGACAGCCAAAGCCAGGTATCAAACACTGCGCCATCGGCGATCAATCAGGCCAGCGAACATGAGGCATCAGGCGCTCCCATATCCGCAGCACATGATGCCATCTCATTGGACCTGGACAGTCTGCGAAAAGCCGCATTGGCCGAAGATAAAAAACACATGCGGTCTCAGGCCAATCGGGTACCCATAGCCGCAACTGCCGATTTAAAATTCGAAGAAAAATTTGGCAGGGATGTGCAGGAAGCCAAACGGAAAGATTGTCTTAACGCTTACTCAAACGGTGCGCGGGTAGGGAATGTGGCCATAGCGGGTTTGCTGGTAGCCGGGGTGATTGTGGCAGATACGGTAACGGGAAAAGGGTGCAAGTGGTGAAAGGGGTTTCGCAAAACTGAATTTGCAAAACCCCTGATGGTGCTTGAAGAGAGTGTTTGAAAAACAGCTAATCAGCCAAATACCTTCGCCAGTTCTTCCCCCGGGTTCTCAGCCCGCATGAAAGCTTCACCCACCAGGAAACCATGCACATTTGCTTCACGCATGCGGGTGACATCAGTGGCTGACATGATGCCGGATTCGGTAATCACCAGTTTGTCTGGTGTAATACGTGGCAGCAAGCCTATGGTTGTATCCAGCGATACTTCAAACGTGCGCAGGTTGCGATTATTAATACCCAGCATGGCGGTCTTCAATTTCAGGGCCGCTTCCAGTTCTTCCCCATCGTGCACCTCCACCAGCACACCCATGCCCAGTTCATGCGCACAGGCTTCCAGGTCGGCCATCAGACCGTGATCCAATGCCGAGACGATGAGCAAGATACAATCCGCCCCCCAATGCCTGGCCTGATAAACCTGGTAAGTATCGATCATGAAATCCTTGCGCAATGCTGGCAGGGTACAGGCAGTACGTGCCTGTTGCAGGTATTCCGGCGCACCCTGGAAGAATTGCACATCAGTCAGCACTGACAAACAGGCAGCGCCATGCTCTGTATAGCTTTGCGCAATCTCAGCAGGTTTAAAGTCGGGACGTAACACGCCCTTAGAAGGGGAGGCTTTTTTTACTTCGGCAATCACCGCTGCCTTGCCAGCCGCAATTTTGCCGCGCAAGCTGGCTTCAAAATCACGCAGGTCTGCACGTGCTTCCTTGTTCGATTCAACTTCTGCACGCAGGCTGGCAAAGGACTGGTATTTTCTGGCGGCAGCTACTTCATCGGCTTTGACTGCCAGGATTTTATTCAAGATGTCTGACATGGGCTTATTTCCCTAGTTGCTGGGTGACTTCAATAAACTGTTCCAGCTTGGCCTTGGCTGCGCCGGATGCGATAGCTGACTGGGCCAGTTTGACGCCTTCTGCAATCGACGTGGCTATGCCTGCCCCGTACAAGGCTGCACCCGCGTTCAGGGCGACGATGTCGGTAGCTGCACCGGGCACATTGCTCATCACTTCGAGTATCTTTGCTTTTGATTCATCCGCACCGGACACACGCAGATTGCGGTTGGACACCATCTGCAAGCCAAAGTCTTCAGGGTGGATATCGTATTCGCGAATCTCGCCATTTACCAGTTCACCCACCATGGTTGGTGCCCCGAGCGAGACTTCGTCCATATTGTCACGCCCCCATACCACCAGCGCATGTTGTGCCCCAAGGCGTTGCAGGACGCGGATTTGTATACCTACCAGATCAGGGTGAAACACACCCATCAAAATATTCGGCGCGCCAGCGGGATTGGTCAATGGTCCCAGGATATTGAAGATAGTACGTACACCCAGTTCACGTCGTACGGGTGCGGCATGTTTCATCGCCGCGTGGTGATTCGGCGCAAACATGAAGCCTATGCCGGTTTGTGCTATCGACTGGGCGATTTGTTCAGGCTTGAGATTGATGTTCGCGCCCAGAGATTCCAGCACATCAGCACTACCGGAAGAAGACGACACACTACGGCCACCATGTTTGGCAACACGCGCACCGGCAGCAGCGGTAACAAACATCGATGCGGTAGAGATATTGAAGGTATGTGCGCCATCGCCACCCGTACCTACGATGTCGATCATGTTGGTGGTATTGGCCAGCGGCACCTTGGTCGAAAATTCACGCATCACTTGAGCTGCTGCGGTGATCTCGCCTATGCTTTCTTTCTTGACGCGCAGGCCCATGGTCAGCGCGGTGATCATGACTGGCGACATTTCGCCACCCATCAGTTTGCGGAACAGGAACAGCATTTCATCGTGAAAAATTTCACGGTGTTCTATCAGGCGTGTCAGTGCTTCTTGTTGAGATATGGTCATGATGCTGTTCCAGTCAAAAAGTTTTTCAGCAGGGCGTGGCCATGCTCGGACAAGATGGATTCGGGGTGGAATTGCACGCCTTCGAGATTAAATTCCTTATGGCGCACACCCATGATTTCGCCGTCATCTGTCCAAGCTGTCACTTCCAGGCAATCTGGCAGGCTGGCGCGTTCTATCGCCAGGGAGTGGTAACGGGTAATCGTGTAAGGGCTGGGCAAATTCCTGAAGACGCCAACGCCAGTGTGGGCAATCGCAGAAGTCTTGCCATGCATGACTTGCTTGGCGCGGATAACCTTGCCACCAAATGCTGCACCTATGGCCTGGTGACCAAGACACACACCGAGAATAGGCGTTTTGCCAGCAAAGCGTTCTATCACGGCGATGGAAACACCAGCCTCAGCCGGTGTACAAGGGCCGGGTGAAATGCAGATGTGATCAGGTTTCAGCGCCTCGATTTCAGCAATCGTAATTTCATCATTACGGTAGGTACGTACATCTTCACCCAGCTCGGCAAAATACTGCACCAGGTTGTAGGTGAAGGAATCGTAGTTGTCTATCATCAGTAGCATTTAAATCTCTCCATCCAGGCCGTCTTGCACTTGTTCTGCCGCACGTAATACTGCGCGCGCCTTGTTTTCGGTTTCTTGCCATTCCATTTCGGGTACCGAATCAGCCACCACGCCTGCGGCTGCCTGTACGTACAACATGCCGTCTTTCAAGACGCCGGTGCGTATCGCAATCGCCAGATCCATTTCGCCGCCGAAGGACAGATAACCGCAGGCACCGCCATAAATGCCGCGTTTGACGGGTTCGAGTTCATCGATGAGTTCCATTGCCCTGACCTTGGGCGCACCAGACAATGTGCCTGCCGGGAAGGTGGCTTTCAATACATCGAGGTTGGACAAATTGGCTTGCAAGACACCCTCTACATTCGAGACGATGTGTTGTACGTGCGAATATTTTTCGATGACCATCTGGTCGGTGACCTTGACGCTGCCAGTCTGGGCGATGCGGCCTATGTCGTTGCGGGCCAGGTCTATCAGCATGACGTGTTCGGCGATTTCTTTCGGGTCGGCCAATAATTCTTTTGCCAGTGCGGCATCACGTTCTGGTGTGGTGCCGCGTGGGCGGGTGCCAGCCAGTGGACGTATAGTGACTTTCTTGCTGCCGTCATTCAGGCTTTCATTGCGCACCAGAATTTCTGGGGATGCGCCTATGATTTGCATGTCGCCAAAATTATAAAAATACATGTACGGCGAAGGGTTCAGCGAACGCAGGGCGCGGTACAGCGATAGCGGTGAATCGACATAGGGTTTTCTGATGCGCTGGCCCACCTGCACCTGCATGAGGTCGCCTGCCATGATGTATTCCTTGGCTTTTTCTACGGCCTTCAGGTAATCATCCTTGGCGAAGTCGCGTATAGTTTCTGTGCGGACAGACGCCGATGTGACCGGCGCATCAACGCTACGGCGCAGCATGGCGCGCAAGTCTTTCAGGCGCTGGCGGGCTTTGGACCAGGCTTCCGGCTGGGTCGGGTCGGCATACACGATGAGGTAGAGTTTGCCGGATACATTGTCGATAACGGCCAGCTCTTCCGTCAGCAATAACTGGATTTCTGGCAAGCCCAGATCATCTTTCGGTGCTTTGCCAGCCAGGCGTTTTTCTACATAACGTACAGCATCGTAGCCGAAGTAGCCAGCCAGGCCACCGCAAAAACGTGGCAGGCCAGGGCGCAGGGCAACCTTGAAACGGGACTGGAATTCAGCAATGAAATCCAGCGGATTCATGTCATGGCTTTCTATGACCTGGCCGTTTTTCAGGACTTCGACTTTTTCACCAAAACTGCGTACCAGCGTATTGGCAGGCAAGCCTATGAAGGAATAGCGGCCAAAACGTTCGCCACCCACGACGGATTCAAGCAAGAAAGTATTCTTGCCCGCATTCTGGGTTTGAGCGAGTTTCAGATACAGGGTGAGCGGGGTTTCCAGATCGGCGAAGGCTTCCGCAATCATGGGGATACGGTTGTAGCCTTGCGCGGCCAACGATTTGAATTCGAGTTCGGTCATGGTTTTCTTTCAACCGCCTGCCTGCTCCTGAAACTTGTGCACGCGTCTGCAACAGCAGCCAGCAGCGCACGCAAATTCGCTCAAGAGAGTATGGACGGGTAAGACAAATTGATATAACAAGCAAGAAGATGTGCTGGGGATGTGCACAGCCACTCGCGGCATTCGTGGTTTAACAGAATTGCCAGCGTCGCCATAGCCAGGCCTCAAAAGTGCCTGGAGTGATCATGGAACGTTTGTTATCGATGAACATTCGTTATGTGAATGGTTTGAAAGTCAATGAGAGTTTTTCGCCGACAGCAGTTGTGCTGCTACCAACAGGGTTTCGACTATACCATCACTTTGAATATTTTGTACAGCTTCACCGTGGTTGTATCCATACGGCACGGTCAGGACCGGACAACCTGCTGCGCGTGCAGCAATTGCATCATTGCTGGAATCCCCTATGGTCAGCACTTGTGATGGTGGCAGACCCAGAACCTTGCAGGCTTCCAGCATGGGCAGGGGATCAGGTTTCTTTTTTGCAAAGCTGTCGCCGCCATAGACTTGTCCAAAATAATGGAATATTTCCTTCTTTTGCATCAGTGGCAAGGCAAAGGCCAGTGGTTTATTGGTGACACATACCAGGCGCAGCCCCAGGTCGCGCATGGCTTGCAAGCCTTCATGTACCTGTGGGTAAAGCTGACTGTGGTTGCCATTGATGAGCAGATAATGGCGCTGGTAAGCCGCCAATGCATCATCGAAGCGGGTTGCTACGCCATCCGCATCAAAATCCAGCGACAAGACTTGCTGGATCAGATTTTCAGAGCCCTTGCCCACCATGGTCTTGATGACATCCAGCGTCAGCGGTGCCAGTGTAAAGTCCTCACGCATGTGGTTGATGGCGACCAGAAAGTCTGGTGCGGTATCTATCATGGTACCGTCAAGATCAATGATGGCGGCTTTGATGTGGCTGAACATGGTGGGGGCGATCAGATATAGGCTTTCCGCCTGGCGTGGCGAAAAGCCTGGAGGTGAAATTGAGGATTAAACCTTGGACAACTCAAGGCGCATGGCATCAATGATGGCCTTGTAGTCGGGTTTACCAAAAATGGCAGAACCGGCAACAAAGGTATCGGCACCGGCACGGGCGATCTCTGCGATGTTCTCGATTTTGACGCCGCCATCCACTTCCAGCATGATGTCGCGGCCAGATTCATCGATGATCTTGCGGGCTTGTGCGATTTTCTTCAGCGTATGCGGGATAAAGGTCTGACCACCAAAACCAGGGTTGATCGACATGATCAAAACGATATCGATTTTGTCGATGACGTTTTCCAGTACATGCAAGGGCGTGGCGGGGTTGAATACCAGGCCAGCCTTACAGCCGTGGTCACGTATGGTTTGCAGGCTGCGGTCTATATGTTCAGATGCTTCCGGATGGAAGGTGATGATATTGGCACCAGCCTTGGCAAAATCGGGGATGATACGGTCCACAGGTTTGACCATCAGATGCACATCGATAGGCACCTGCACATGCGGGCGTATCGCTTCGCACACCATGGGGCCTATGGTCAGATTGGGCACATAATGATTGTCCATGACATCAAAATGGATCATGTCAGCGCCTGCGGCGACGACATTGCGGACTTCTTCTCCCAGACGGGCGAAATCGGCAGACAATATACTGGGAGCAATACGGAAAGTAGTCATGTTGGAATCGTGCTTGAAAAAGATATGCTATTTTACCTTGTGAGGGCAAGCGGCTGTTGTCTTCGTCTGGCACAATGAACATAGTTCATCTTGAAAGAAAATTATGGCAGCGTATGAAATAAGTGTATCGGTGGCCACACAGTATCTGAAAGACCAGTCCGATCCTGAGCAAAACAATTTTGTTTTTGCCTACACCATCACCATCAAAAATACCGGCACCGTGGCAGCCCAGGTGATTTCCCGTCACTGGATCATCACGGACAGCAAAAACCATGTAGAAGAAGTCAAGGGCCTGGGTGTTGTTGGCCATCAGCCCTTTCTGGCGCCGGGGCAAAGCTTTGAATACACCAGCGGCAGTTCCCTGAAAACGCCACAGGGCAGCATGAAAGGCAGCTATTTCTGCGTGGCAGAAGACGCGCATCGCTTTGAGGCAGACATCCCCGAATTTGTTTTATCCTTGCCGCGCACTCTGCATTAATCCGGCTTATTGCGGATTGTCGCTATCCTGGGTTTGCTCGACTGGTTTTTTATCTTCTTTGGGTGGTGTTTCTGGCGCACGGCCTTGAAACATCGTCCACCAGACGATAAAAATCAGTATAAACATCGCAACGCCTGCTTCCAGTGCCAATAGCCACATCGCATTCACCTCGTTAAATAAATTAGGCGCATTGTACCTGCTTCACAGCAAGCCCTTGCCTGGCGCATTACAATACACTTATCGGCATTTGTGCTGCATATCCCTACACAATACCCTACACAATATATATATATATCAGGAGCATCCATGACTTACGAATGTATTTTGACTGAAACCCGTGACAAAGTCGGCTTGATCACCCTGAATCGCCCCAAGGCCATGAATGCGCTGAACGATCAGCTCATGGATGAACTTGGTCTGGCACTCAAGGCTTTCGACAAGGACGAAAACATCCATTGCATCATCCTGACAGGCAGTGAAAAAGCCTTTGCCGCCGGTGCCGACATTGCTGCCATGGTGGGCTATAGTTTCATGGATGCGTATAAAGATGACTACATCACCCGCAACTGGGAAACCATGCGCCAGATCCGTAAGCCAGTCATTGCTGCCGTTGCCGGCTATGCTCTGGGCGGTGGTTGCGAAGTCGCCATGATGTGTGACTTCATCATCGCTGCTGAAAATGCCAAATTTGGCCAGCCAGAAATCAAGCTCGGCACTTTGCCTGGTGCTGGCGGCACACAACGTTTGCCACGTGCGATCTCCAAATCCAAAGCCATGGACATGTGCCTGACTGCACGCATGATGGATGTGGTCGAGGCGGAGCGTGCTGGCCTGGTGTCCCGCGTCGTACCTTTGGATAAGCTGATGGAAGAAGCTTTCGCAGCAGCGAATGTGATCGCTTCCATGTCTCTGCCCATCATCATGATGGCTAAAGAGTCAGTCAACCGTGCTTATGAAACCACGCTGTCAGAAGGCATACAGTATGAGCGCCGTTTGTTCCAGGCAAGCTTTGGTACTGAAGACCAGAAAGAAGGCATGCAAGCCTTCCTGGAGAAACGTCCGGCGGTATTCAAGAATAAGTAATTTGTGTTTAGTTATATAAAGGCTATACAGAAGAGGCGCGTCATACATATGACGCGCCTCTATAAATTAAATCGCATCTATGCAGTTTTAAAAAAATACATCTCATTCGCGAAGCAAAGCCAGCATTTTGCAGAGCCGTGCAAACTCCTTCCCCTTCAAGGGGAAGGTCGGGATGGGGATGGGTTTCGGTCGATGAGCGAATTGCAATCAATATAGACTCCCCCGCCCCGTCGCTCCTGCGCAGGCAAGAGCCCAGCGTCGCCTGTTGATGAGCGGCGAGGCAAGCTACCCAGTCATACGCCAAACACCAAGAATAGTAGGGTGCGCCACGCGCACCATTTAATTACGTATATACGCATATATATAAGACACCCGCTCACCCCCAAAAGCCGGTGCGCGGAGCGCACCCTACAAAACCAGCGCCCCCACGCCAGCCTGCCAAAGAACAATCTAAATAATTCCCGCAAAGCACTTGCAAAGAAGGGTGAAGGTTTGCTATAGTTCGCCTCCCGCTGAAGAGCGGGGAGAAATGAAGCGAAGTAAAGCTGGCGAAATGAGCGATTGAATAGATTGCGGAATAAGCCGGTAGCTGTGAATGCCGTGCAACAGTTTAAGTA
>NZ_JBMPOW010000029.1:0-65024 GCF_049340205.1 Undibacterium sp. Ji49W
CTACTGGCAACAGGAAGGCGCCGTCAACAGCACGTTCTGGTGTTGGGATGTAGGAATCCAGTGCATCAGCCAGTTTCATGATGGCTTCTTCGCCCAGAGGACCTTTGTCGCCTTCGAGGGCCAGTTTGGCGGAACCTTGAATGATAGGCAGGTCGTCGCCTGGGAATTCGTATTTGGACAACAATTCACGAACTTCCATTTCAACCAGTTCCAGCAATTCAGCATCATCAACCATGTCGCATTTGTTCAGGAACACGATGATGTATGGAACGCCAACTTGGCGGGCCAACAGGATGTGTTCGCGAGTTTGTGGCATAGGACCGTCTGCTGCGGAGCAAACCAGGATCGCGCCGTCCATTTGTGCCGCGCCAGTGATCATGTTTTTAACATAGTCAGCATGGCCTGGGCAGTCAACGTGGGCGTAGTGGCGGCCGGCTGTTTCGTACTCAACGTGGGCTGTATTGATTGTAATACCGCGCGCTTTTTCTTCTGGTGCTGCATCGATCTGGTCGTAGGCTTTTGCTTCGCCGCCGAATTTTTTCGACAAGACTGTTGCAATCGCTGCTGTCAGTGTGGTTTTGCCGTGATCAACGTGACCAATTGTGCCTACGTTTACGTGCGGCTTGGTGCGCTCGAACTTACCTTTTGCCATTTTATTCTTCCTTCAAAAAGAACGATTTATCAACAATAGAAAACCTGCCCCTGCATGGGGCAGGCCTTTGATTCTTTATTACTTCGCTTTGGATGTGACGATCGCGTCGATAACATTCTTCGGCGCTTCAGAGTAGTGCTTGAATTCCATCGAGTACGTAGCGCGACCTTGGGTAGCGGAACGCAGGGATGTGGAATAACCAAACATCTCGGACAAAGGCACTTCAGCTTTGATGATCTTGCCACCGCCGCCAGCGATTTCGTCCATACCCTGAACCATACCGCGACGTGAAGACAAGTCACCCATGACTGTACCAGCGTAGTCTTCAGGTGTTTCAACTTCAACAGCCATCATTGGCTCCAGAATAACTGGACTTGCTTTACGGCAGCCATCTTTGAATGCCATCGAACCCGCCATACGGAAGGCGTTTTCGTTGGAGTCAACGTCATGGTAAGAACCGAAGAACAATGTAACTTTAACGTCAACAACCGGGTAGCCAGCCAATACACCGGAAGTCAGTGTTTCGCGAACACCTTTTTCAACTGCAGGGATGTATTCGCGTGGAACTGTACCGCCTTTGATCGCGTCAACGAATTCAAAACCTTTACCTGGTTCTTGCGGTTCGATCTTCAGAACAACGTGACCGTACTGACCACGACCACCGGATTGCTTAACGAATTTACCTTCGATTTCTTCGCAAGTTTTGCGGATAGTTTCGCGGTAAGCAACTTGTGGTTTGCCGACTGTCGCTTCAACGTTGAATTCACGCTTCATACGGTCAACGATAATGTCCAGATGCAACTCGCCCATACCGGCGATAATTGTCTGACCAGATTCTTCGTCAGTACGTACGCGGAAAGATGGATCTTCAGCGGCCAGACGGTTCAAAGCCAGACCCATTTTTTCCTGGTCAGCCTTGGTTTTTGGTTCTACAGCCTGAGAAATAACTGGCTCTGGGAATATCATGCGTTCCAGAACAACGATTGCTTTTTCGTCACACAGCGTATCACCAGTAGTTGTGTCTTTCAGACCAACAACCGCAGCGATATCACCCGCCATCATTTCTTTGATTTCTTCACGTTGGTTCGCGTGCATTTGAACCAGACGGCCGATACGTTCTTTTTTCTCTTTAACAGAGTTGTAAACGCTGTCGCCAGAATTCAATGTACCGGAGTAGCAACGGATAAAGCACAATTGACCAACGAATGGATCAGTTGCGATTTTGAATGCCAGAGCAGAGAATTTCTCTGTATCTTCAGCTTTACGGACAACTGGTTCGTCATCTTCGTTCAGACCTGGAACTGGTGGGATGTCCAATGGGGATGGCAGGTATTCAACAACCGCATCCAGCATCGCCTGAACACCCTTGTTCTTAAATGCAGTACCACACATCATAGGAACGATTTCAGAAGCGATAGTACGTTGACGCAAAGCAGTTTTGATTTCTTCTTCAGTCAAATCACCTTCTTCAAGGTATTTGTTCATCAGCTCTTCACTGGCTTCAGCAGCTGCTTCAACCATGTTTTCACGCCATTTTTGCGCTTCAGCCAACAGGTTTTCAGGGATATCACGGTATTCAAATTTCATACCTTGAGATGCAGCATCCCAAATGATTGCTTTCATCTTGACCAGATCGATAACGCCTTCGAACAGGTCTTCAGCACCGATAGGTACTTGCAGAGGAACTGGATTGGCTTTCAGACGTGCACGCATTTGATCGTACACCTTGAAGAAATTCGCGCCAGTACGGTCCATCTTGTTGACGAATGCCAAACGTGGGACTTTGTACTTGTTAGCCTGACGCCATACGGTTTCAGACTGAGGCTGTACGCCACCTACTGCACAGTAAACCATGCAGGCGCCATCCAGAACACGCATGGAACGCTCAACTTCAATCGTGAAGTCAACGTGGCCTGGTGTATCGATGATGTTGATGTGATGCTCAGGGAAATTGTTCGCCATGCCCTTCCAGAAGCATGTCGTCGCAGCGGAAGTGATGGTGATACCACGTTCCTGCTCTTGTTCCATCCAGTCCATGGTAGCCGCGCCATCATGCACTTCACCAATTTTGTGGTTTACACCGGTGTAAAACAGAACGCGTTCTGTCGTCGTTGTTTTACCGGCATCAATGTGAGCAGAAATACCGATGTTGCGGTAGCGCTCAATGGGGGTCTTACGGGCCATAGCTAATCCTAAATCTTTTAATGGACAAAACCGAGCGCATTTTTTTACAAAAATCGCGCCCGGCCTGATTCAAAATACTTGCCAGAGCCATTGCATGATTGACACACAATCGCTCCTTACTCTTACTCTTAGAAGCGGAAGTGAGAGAAGGCCTTGTTGGCTTCAGCCATACGATGGACTTCATCACGTTTCTTCATTGCGCCGCCGCGACCTTCTGCGGCTTCCAGCAATTCACCACCCAAACGTTGTGGCATGGATTTTTCGCTACGCTTGTTAGCGGCTTCACGCAACCAACGCATAGACAAAGCCAGACGGCGAACTGGACGAACTTCTACAGGCACCTGGTAGTTAGCACCACCAACACGGCGGGATTTAACTTCAACCAGTGGCTTGGCGTTGTTGATTGCCAGCGCAAACACTTCCAGAGGATCTTTACCAGATTTTTGCTGAATGTGATCGAATGCGCCGTAGATGATGCCTTCAGCAACAGATTTCTTGCCGGACAACATCAATACGTTTACAAATTTTGCTACTTCTACATTACCGAATTTTGGATCCGGCAGTACGTCCCGTTTCGGGACCTCACGACGACGTGGCATTTCAATTCCTTTCAATCTTCAGTTGAGCACAAAGCAACATTTTGCTCTACGCTCGCGACAGGCCATCATAACCGGTCACTTACTCGGCTTATTTCCAAACCGACACTGATCCGTAATAGTTTACGGAGATTAAATTACGAGATAATTACTTCTTAACTGCCTTAGCACGCTTAGCACCATATTTGGAGCGAGCTTGCTTACGGTCTTTAACGCCTTGAGTATCCAAAGCACCGCGAACCATATGGTAACGAACACCTGGCAAATCCTTTACACGACCACCGCGCAGCAATACCACGCTATGTTCTTGCAAGTTATGGCCTTCACCGCCAATGTACGAAATAACTTCGAAACCATTGGTCAGGCGAACTTTGGCAACTTTACGCAAAGCCGAGTTAGGCTTTTTTGGAGTTGTCGTATAAACGCGGGTGCAAACGCCACGTTTTTGCGGGCTGTTTTCCAGCGCCGGCGATTTGCTTTTAACACGTGCAGAAACACGTGGTTGGCGAATCAGTTGATTGATGGTTGGCATCGTTTTTAATCCAACAAAATACAACGTTAAACACAAACCCGGAAACGGTTGCCCGGGAACTTAAAATCATTTTTTGTCTGAATCCTCAGACTTACCCGACTATTTTTGCCTGCTTTTTAAGCACTGCAACACGTGACATAAAGGGCCATAAAGTGATAAATACGGCGCACAGACACATGAAACAACAATAGAAAATGCAAACCCAAAATCGAGAACTCGCAATTTTATGCCCTGATGAACAAGCATGTCAACGCTTTTTATTTCTTAAATTCAAGCGCTTAGATAAAATGATCGGCCTTTCAGGGTAGAAAATTTCCCCAAAAAAGCAAGCCATAACTCGGGACAGGGCTATCCTGACGGTCTTTCAAAGTCAAAATATCCTTAAATTCCGCAACCACCATGCCGCAGCCAATCTAAATCATTTACTATTTACGCCCTTGACTCGCCGGAATCCATCACCCGCCACGACAGCAGCACCGGCCCGATGACCGCCACTCACTTATTCAGCAAGCTAAGCAATTTGACAATGCCTACCCCGTTTCGCCCTGCATCACTATTCCTGATCGTCAGTTACCTGCTGATTTCGACCTTGCCGTTTTTTCCACTACTGCAAGGTCAGCCGGTGGACAAGCCCTATCACTTGCTGGCAATGGAAGTGCTGTCCTGGCTGGTATTTTGGGCGTTGCTGCAAAAACCGCGCTGGTTTCATTACCTGCTGCTGCCAGCCTTCCTTGCCCTGCCGACGGAAATTTACCTGCGACTTTACTTTGGTCAGGGCATTTCCACCCATCACCTGGGCATCATGGTTGAAACCAGTCCTAAAGAAGCAATGGAATTTTTGGGCAACAAGGTCTGGCTGCTACTGCTGATTGTCATTGCCGTCATCAGCTGGTGGTGGGGCCTGTTGAAGATAGCACGTGCTCACAGTCACTGGGATTGGCAACACCGCTCACGCTGGCTGCTGCTGGGCTTGTTTGTGCTGGGTTTGGGTGTATGGTTTTATGGCGACCAGATCGGTGTTGCAGAAAAACCCGCTTCGGCCAGCACCAGTGCATCCGCTTCTGAAACGGATGAAGATGATGAAGACGAGGATAGCAGCGCATCCACATCAGCCAAAGCCACGGCCAAGGCTTCGGCCAGCGCTTCTGACTATAGCCTGAACAAATGGGCCACGAAACTGAAGAAGCAATTACCTTTATTGCCATACTGGGCACAGATTCCTTACGACGAAGAAACTTATATACGTACCTGGCCGTTTGGCCTGAGCTTGCGGGCGGCCGATTTTTGGAATGAGCGTGACTATTTGTCCCGTTTATCTGAAAAAAGCCGCGCTTTCCGTTTTCAGGCGCATCTGGATGGCAACCCGAATTTGCCACAAACCGTTGTCATGGTCATCGGTGAATCCTCGCGTTTTGACCGCTGGAGCCTGAATGGCTATGACCGCGACACCAACCCCTTGCTTAAACAAGAAAGCAATCTAGTCAGCTTCAGCGATGTGGTTACGGCTGTGTCAGCTACCCGGCTGTCAGTGCCTATTATTGTGTCACGCAAGCCGGCGGCACAAAGCCTGAAAGCCGGTTTTTCAGAAAAATCCTTCCTGACCGCCTTCAAGGAGGCTGGTTTTAAAACCTACTGGCTATCGAACCAGATGAGCTTTGGGCAATTCGATACACCGACCTCGGTCTTTGCCAAGGAGGCAGATGTCACGCAGTTCCTGAACCTGGGCGGCTTTACCAATAGCTCAAACCTGGATCAGGTATTACTGGAACCCATGGCGAATGCCATGCGTGACCCGGCACCGAAAAAACTGATCGTCCTGCATACTCTGGGTAATCACTGGAACTACAGCCATCGTCACCCCGCCTCTTTCGACAAATGGAAGCCTTCTTTATATGGTGTGACCAATCCCGCCTATACCGACTTGAAAAACAAGCAGGCACTAAATAATAGTTACGACAATTCCATCCTGTATACCGACTGGATGTTGTCGGAAGTCATACAGAAGCTGAAAACCAGCCAGCAACTCACGTCCCTGCTGTTTGTGTCTGACCACGGTCAGACCTTGTATGACGGTACTTGCAACCTGGCCTTCCATGGCCATAATACTCAATATGAATTCCATGTGCCGGCCTTTGTCTGGTATTCAGATGCCTATCAGGAACAATTTCCCGACAAGATCATACAGTTGCGCCTGCACCAGAAAGCCAGGCTGTCCACCGAAAATATATTCCACAGCCTGCTAGATATGGCGAATATCCGCTACCCGGATGAAAAGCTGGAGTGGAGCGTACTCAGCCAGAAGCTGAAAGCACATACCCGCTATGTCGACAGCTATGGCTGGACCGATTACGACAATGCCACCTTCAAAGGTGATTGCCGCGAAGTAATGGATAAAAAGACGCCCCTGGTACAAGAGAAATAAACAGGACTGATGCAATCGCCGGCGCTGCGCTGCTGGCTTCACTGGCTTTCGCTGGCTTTCATTGCAGCAAATACACTTTGTCACTTACACTTGCGCTATGCCACATGAGATCGCGCCCACCCTGCAATTTACTCACCAGCAACAGCCGACCGCCATCGTGGCAGGTGCCTGGCTGGTGCATGCCCTGTCAGGCAGGGCCACCATGCATGAAATCAGCGCGCTGCTCAACAAGGCAGCGCAGCAAAAAGACCTGCACTGGGATTTGTCGCAAATCAGCAGCCTCGATCATATAGGCGCACAAATGTTGTGGCGCGCCTGGGGCAAGCAAAGACCACTGCAGCTCAGTATGCTACCCGCGCATGAGGGCTTGTTTCTGCGGCTGGAACAGGTAAGCCGGATCAGTATCCCGGGTTCGCCCAAGGCTCGCCTGACACGCATCATGCAGTTGGGTGGACAGATGCTGGGGCTGTTCAACCATCTGTACAGCTTCACCGCGCTGCTCGGCCAGTTGATGCTGGATCTGTGGCGCTTTGTGCGGCACCCGCTAAAGGGCCCGTGGAAAGAATTATCGGCCAACATCTACCGTACCGGTGCCCAGGCGCTAGGCATCACTGCACTGGTCGGCATTTTGATCGGCGTGGTATTGTCGTATCTGTCGGCGCAACAATTGCGTACCTTTGGTGGTGACCTGTATATCGTCAATATCCTTGGCATGAGTATCATCCGCGAACTGGGTCCTATGCTGGCAGCCATTCTGGTGGCGGGCCGCTCGGGTTCGGCCATTACGGCGCAGCTTGGTGTCATGCGTGTGACGGAAGAACTGGATGCCATGAGCGTCATGGGCATACCCCACGGCTTTCGCCTGATCATGCCAAAAGTACTGGCGCTGGCCATCGCCATGCCGCTGCTGGTGATCTGGACCGATGTCATGGCGCTGGCCGGCGGTATGATCTCCGCGCAGGCGCTGCTGGGCATGTCACCCGAATTCTTTATCTATAAATTACCGGAAGCGGTACCACTTCTCAATTACTGGATAGGCCTGCTCAAAGGTGTGAGCTTTGGCATGCTGATCGCCCTGATCGCCTGCCACTATGGCTTGCGGATAGAACCGAATACCGAAAGCCTGGGGCGCGGCACCACCAATTCCGTGGTGGTGGCGATTACCGTCGTCATCATTGCCGATGCCATATTTGCCATCATCTTTAGCAAGACGGGATATTGATGAAGCAGGAACATATCATTGAAATCCACAACTTGCGCACCCAGTTTGGTCGTGCCGTTATTCATGATCAACTGGAACTACAGGTCAGGCGCGGTGAAATTTTATCCATCGTCGGTGGTTCGGGTTCGGGCAAGACGGTGCTAATGCGGCAAATGCTGGGGCTGGAAGTGCCGACTCGTGGCAACATCAAGGTATTTGGCGAAGACCTGCATGCACCGCAGGCCCGCCATCTTGATTACCTGCGCAAGCGTTCCGGCATGCTGTTCCAGCATGGTGCCCTGTATTCGGCCATGAGCGTATTTGACAATGTTGCTCAGCCCATGCGTGAACTGGGCACTCTGTCAGAAGACCTGATCACCGATCTGGTCTACCTGAAACTGCATATGGTCGATATTGCCTTTGAACACGCGCGCAAGATGCCATCTGACCTGTCCGGCGGCATGATCAAGCGGATTGCCTTGGCGCGGGCGCTGGCGCTGGAGCCGGAACTGCTGTTCCTGGATGAGCCCACCGCCGGGCTGGATCCGGACCGGTCGGACAGTTTTGTTGAACTGATATTATCGCTGCACCAGCAATTGCGCCTGACCGTCATCATGGTGACGCATGACCTGGACAGCCTGTTTGCCCTGTCCAACCGGATTGCCGTGCTGGCAGAAAAACGCGTAGTCACCATCGGTACGCCGCAGGAAGTGCTGGCATTTAAACATCCATTCATCAACAGTTTCTTTCTTGGTGGACGCGGTCAGCGCGCCATGGAAGTACTGTCACCAACCCCGCATCAGGAAATGTAAGCTATGGAAAACAGATCTCATGCGCTCATGGCCGGCTTCTTTACCATTGCCCTGCTGGTGCTGGCGACGGTACTGGCAATCTGGCTGGGGCGCGACAAAATCAAACGGATTCCGTATGAAGTCGTGACCAAGACAGCGGTGTCCGGCCTGAACCTACAGGCCGCAGTACGCTACAAAGGCATCAAGGTTGGCAATGTTACCGACATCGATTTTGATGACAGGAACCCCGGGCAAATCATTTTGCGCCTGGAAATCATTCCCGATGCGCCGGTCACCAGTTCCACCTTTGCCACCCTGGGTTATCAGGGCGTGACCGGGATTGCCTTCGTGCAACTCGACGATGACGGTAGCTCCAAGCAACTGCTGGTTGCTGATGCTACCCAGGTCAACAGCGATGCGCCACCGCGTATACCGATGCGCCCGGGCATGATGCAAAATCTGGAACAGCGTGGTCAGGCCATCCTCACCCAAACCGAAGAACTGACACGCCGCCTGAACAAATTGTTTGATCCCGACAACCAGAAATCACTGATGACCGCCATCGACAATTTCGGCAAAGCATCGGCCGCCTGGAAGGCCTTACCCGAGAAGTTCGATCCTACCCTGGCCCGTCTGCCAGAACTGGCGGAACAGGCCAAGGCCACCTTGAAATCTGTCAACGTGCTGGCAACCGACGCCAGCAAGCTCAGCAATAACCTGAACCAGTTTGCCAGCAACCTGCAAGCAGCCGATGGCCCGCTGGCGCGCTTCAACCAGGCCATGGACAGGGTCAGTGACAGCCTGATCATCGATACCCTGCCGCGCGTGCAGACGCTGACCACTGAAACGCGAGCCACCATGCGTTCCATCAACCGGGTATCAGAAAGCCTCAATGACCGGCCGCAGAGTCTGCTGTTTGGCCCGCCGGTACAGACACCCGGCCCCGGCGAGCCCGGCTTTGTCGCCCCCAAATAAAGGAATTCGCATGAACCATCGATACCTGTACCAACAGCTTGCACGCCTGGGCGCGATGCTCGGCCTGTTCGCCATCCTGTCCGCCTGTTCTACTACCCCGGTCGCACAGCGGCAGCAATATGACTTTGGCCCCTGGCTGGCGGAAAGCCCGGCTACCCCTGTAGCTGGCAAGCTGCAATTCAGCCTGGCGGAGATTACCGTCCCGGCGGCACTGGAAAGCAATGCCATGTTGTATCGCCTGCAATATGACAATGTCCAGCAACTCAAAGCCTATTCCCAGCACCGCTGGAGCATGCCGCCTGCACAACTGCTGGCACAGCGGCTGAAAACCCGCCTGACCAGCCAGGGCAATGATGTCATGGTCAGTACTGAAGCGGCATCGCCCTTCCCGGTATTGCGTATAGAACTGGAAGAGTTTTCACAAATCTTCAGCAGCACATCTCAAAGCCATGCGCAAATCAGCCTGCGTGCCAGTCTGGTCAAAGGCCGTCAATTGCTGGCACAAAAGAGTTTCCAGCAAAAGGTGACTGCGGCCAGTGCCGACGCACCCGGTGGCGCGAAGGCCATGCAGGAAGCTGCCGATGCCAGCATTGATGCATTGCAAACCTGGATCAAAAGCCTGCCCCTGAATTAAGTCCAAGCTCAAGCGTATGCAGCCCAGCCCTTCAGCCAATGCTTCAGCCAACGCTGACGCCGACGCGGTCAGCTCACAGCACAGCTCGCCCTTTGCCAGGGTAAGCCTGGCGGCTTACCTGTTTTTGATCGTGTATGCCAGCTGGTATCCGTTCACCGGCTGGCAAGCCAATAACTGGGCCGCCCTGCCGGATGTCATTCAGCAATGGCCAAGGTATTGGTCAGGCTTTGACGCGGGCATCAATGTAGTCGGCTATATTCCCTTTGGTATATTGATCGTGTTTGCGCTGTATCCACTGGTCACCCGCTGGTGGGCGGCGCTGCTGGCCACCCTGGGCGGGGTCCTGGTGTCGGCTACGGCAGAAGTGGTGCAATATTTTTTACCCAGCCGCGTGACGTCCTTGCTGGACTTTTTGACCAATGCATCCGGTGCCATGCTGGGTGCCATACTGGGCGCCCTGCTGACCCCGCTGATACTGGAAAAAGGCCGCCTGCAACTCTTGCGCAAGCAATGGACGTATAAGGAATCCAGCCGCGAAATTCTGGTATTGGGCCTGTGGACCATGGCACAGATTTATCCGCAAGCCTATCTGTTCGGCCTGGGGCAAATCCTGCCCGTCATTTCACAAAGCCTGAGCGAAATGATGGACATCGATATTGATATCAGCAATTTCCTGCTACAGGGTTTCGAGCCCAGCGCGGATGAATATCTGATGTCCGAAGCCATCATCACGGCCTGTAGTTGCACCGGTGCCCTGCTGATCTGTCTTAGCATACTGAACCGGCATGCGCCCAAATCCGTGCTGGCCACCCTGTTATTGCTGGGCGCACTGATCATCAAATCGCTGGCCAGCGCCCTGCTGTTCAAACCTGAATATGCATTTGCCTGGCTGACCCCGGGCGCACGTGGCGGCCTGGTACTCAGCATCATCATGCTGTACGGCTTTTCTTTTGCGCCAGCGCATGTACAGAAAAGGCTGGCGCTGGTATTGCTGACAATTTCGCTGATCGTATTGAATCTGGTGTCTGACAACCCCTACTTCGCGGCCACCATGCAGACCTGGGTACAGGGCAAGTTTCTGAACTTTAATGGTGCGGCCCAGTTCCTGTCGGTGTTCTGGCCTTTCCTCGCAATTTGGGCCTTGTTGCGCAAGCCGGCCAGCACCTGAAGCGCGGCTTCCTGCCCCTGCCTGCGCAATTGCAGTATCATAGTGGGCTTCAACTACTGCCATCCGGCGGCGCAATCTCAAATTACCCTCAGGTAAGCTCAGGTTGCATGGCCCGCAGGCTGAATAATCTATGTCTGAAGCTCTCTATTTTCAAAAACATGTCTTCTTCTGCATGAACCAGCGTGAAGATGGCCGCCCTTGCTGTGCCGACCGTGGCGCGCAGGCAGCACAGGAACATGCAAAACGTCGCGTCAAACAGCTGGACATGAATGGTCACGGCAAAATCCGCATCAACAAGGCTGGCTGCCTGGACCGTTGCGAAGAAGGCCCGGTGCTGGTGGTCTATCCGCAAGGCACCTGGTATACCTTTGTTGATCAAAGCGATATTGATGAAATCATTGATGTTGACCTGATAGGCGGTGGTGTCGTCGAACGTCTGAAGATCTGAATCCCATGAATGCCCAAACCGAACACTTTTTTATACAGGGCGCAGCAGGACAATTGCAATGTGCGCTTGACCTGCCTGATCCCGAAACCCATGCCGCCCCTGTCGGCCTGGCCCTGGTAGCCCATCCGCACCCATTGTATGGCGGCACCATGGACAATAAAGTCGCCCAGACCCTGGCGCGCACTTTTACCGGCCTGGGTTATGCAGCGGTACGTATGAATTTCCGTGGTGTTGACCAGTCCGCAGGTACTTACGATGCCGGTCTGGGTGAAACTGATGACATGGAATTATTGCTGAACGCTATGCGCGCCCGCTTCCCTGGCCTGCCGCTGGCACTGGCCGGGTTTTCCTTTGGTACCTTTGTCCAGGCCCGCCTGCAACAACGCCTGCAAGAGAGCCCGCAAGAACGCGGCCAGCCCGCAGAACGCCTGGCGCTGGTCGGTGCGGCTGCCGGCAAATGGGATATGCCGCTGATACCTGCCAATACCATTCTGGTTCATGGGGAGCTGGACGATACCATTCCCCTGAGTGCGGTACTGGACTGGCTGCGCCCGCAAGACATACCTGTCACCGTGATACCAGGCGCCGACCATTTCTTCCACCGTCGCCTGCACCATATCAAACAACTCATCACCAGCATGTGGGATAAAGCCTGATGATGTCTTTACCAGATTCATCTCGCCAGCCAGTCTGGTGAAGATGTAGCTTATTTGTTTTTTTTGTCACCCCTTGTTTTACTAGCTACCCAATGAAAAAATTCCTCGCTTCTATTGCCGTATCGCTGCTGACCATGACAGCTGCGGTCGCGCAAACCCTGCCTGCACCGACGATCGCTTCCAAATCCTGGCTTTTGCTTGACGCCACCAGTAATCAGGTGATCGCCGCGCAAGAACCAAGCATGAGCGTAGAGCCAGCATCGCTGACCAAGATCATGACCGCTTACCTGGTGTTCGCTGCCCTGAAGGACAAGAAACTGGACCTGAATCAGAGCATCAATGTCTCTACCCGCGCCTGGAAGGTCGATGGCAGCAGTTCCAAAATGTTTATCGAGCCCAACAAGCCCGTCACCATCAATGATTTGCTGTATGGCCTGATCGTACAGTCAGGCAATGATGCAGCTGTCGCCCTGGCAGAAACCGTGGCCGGTAGCGAAGAAGCCTTCGTCGTGCAGATGAACCGCGAAGCCGAACGCATGGGTTTGAAAGCGACCCGCTTTGCCAATCCGCATGGCTTGCCCAGCAAGGACAATTATTCGACCGCCCAGGACCTGTCCACCCTGGCCGCGCGCCTGATCATCGATTATCCCGATTTTTATAAAACCTATTACTCGACCAAAAGCTTTACCTATAACAAGATCACCCAACCCAACCGCAACCGCCTGTTGTGGCTGGACCCTAGCGTAGACGGCATGAAAACCGGCCACACCTCTAGCGGTGGCTATAGTCTGATTTCTTCTGCCAACCGTCCGAATGGCACCGGCACGCGTCGTCTGATTTCTGTCGTCATCGGTACCGACAGCGACCAGGTGCGTGCGCAGGAAAGCCTGAAACTGCTGAACTGGGGTTACCTCAACTTTGACACCCTGAAGCTGTACGAAAAAGGCCAGGCCATTGCCACGCCGGAAGTATGGAAAGGCACGCAGGCACAGATCAAAATCGGTTTCGACCGTGATCTGTATGTGACTTTGCCCAAAGGCGCAGCCGCCAAGCTGAAACCGGCACTGGAACGCAAAGACCCGCTGGTGGCCCCCATCACCATCAACAGCAAGGTCGGTAGCGTAAAAATGATGCTGGATGGCAAACCCGTTGCCGAATTTCCGGTAATGGCGCTGGAACAGGTCAACCAGGCCAGCATCTTTGGCCGCGCCTGGGATTCGATACGTCTGATGTTCAAGTAAGCTGGCGCGATACCCATCCCCTTACCCTTCCTTGATGCGCGGCCCTGCAATATTGCAGGGCGCGCATAAACCCTGGCTATGCTTGTATGCGTTAATTGCATAAACATCGCCGCCATTCTGTGTGAAAATAAGTTCTTCTCTTCTTCACTCAAGCAGACATCATGAATGATCCCCTGGTATACCTGAATGGCGAAATGACGCCGCTGTCCGAAGCCAAAATCCCGGTCCTGGACCGTGGCTTTATTTTTGGCGATGGCATCTATGAAGTCATCCCTGTGTATCAGCGCAAGATGTTCCGTGCTGATCAGCATCTGGCCCGCCTGTTCCGCAGCCTGGCATCCATAGGCATTACCAATCCGCATAGCAAGGAAGAATGGCTGGAACTGATCGCCAGGGTCATGGCCGCGCATGAAGCGGATGACCAGATGGTCTACCTGCAAGTTACCCGTGGCGTCGCCAAACGTGCACATGCCTTCCCCAAGGATGTGACACCTACGGTCTTCATCATGACCAACCCCATCGTCCTGCCGACTGCGGCGGCACGCGAAAACGGGGTTGCCTGTGTATCCATGGAAGACAAGCGCTGGTTGCATTGTGAGATCAAGTCCATCTCGCTGCTGGGCAATGTGCTGGCGGCACAAAATGCGGCCGAAGAAGGCGTGGCCGAAAGCATACAGTTCCGTGACGGTTACCTGACTGAAGCATCCGCATCAAATGTGTGGATAGTCAAAGACGGCGTGCTGATGGGCCCGCCAAAAGACAACTTGATACTGGAAGGCATACGCTACGGCCTCATCGAAGAACTGTGCGCCGCCCACAACATCAAGCTGGAAGCCCGCCGCATTACGCGAGAAGAAGTCTTCGCCGCCGATGAAGTCATGCTGTCATCCGCCACCAAGGAAGTACTGGCAGTAGTGAAACTGGATGATGCGACCATTGGTGACGGCAAACCGGGCGCGATTTACCATAAGTTGTGTGCGGCTTATCAGGCTGCCAAAGCGGCTTAAAAATACCGAAAACATATTTTCTCGTAGGTTGGGCCGGGCCTCGCTAGGCTACGGGGTATCAGCCCAACACTCGGCCTCTGCAAACGTATACGTCATTCAAATGCCAAGTGTTGGGCCGGTAAACCGTAGCCTAGCGAGGCCCGGCCCAACCTACAATTAAAGCTTCTACGCCTTCCCCTGCCCCAACAAACTAAACCCATGCGTCCAATGCTGACGCTGGAACGCATAGCTGATCCACAACATCGCCAGCGGTTCGATCAAACGCGCCGCTGTAATGTCACCCATGTCTATCGCGCCACGCCAGCCAAAATCACGCAGGATGGCCGACACTTCCTGTTTCGCGCCTGCATCATTCCCCGCAATAAACATATCCGGCTGACCATCTGAAAATTTTGGCTGCACCATATGCGTAAAGACGATGGTATTAAAAGCCTTGACCACCCGCGCCTGCGGCAGCAGTCTTTGTACCAGCTCACCAGCAGAATCACTGAAGCCTACCGCCAGCTTTGGCGAACCTGTAGCAAAATCCAGTAGTGGATTGACAGCATCAATGACGGTTTTACCAGCAAAATTGGCAGGGCCAGCCAATGCCAGGCTTTCAGATAAGCCATCCCATGGCAAAGCGAGGAAAACCAGGTCGGCAGCCTTGGTCGCATCTGCATAGCTGCTGGCCCGCGCTGTTGGTACAGTTGCCAGTGCTTCCCTGCTTTTATCACTGTCAGGGTTGCGAGTACCAAAAATCACTTGATAACCAAGGCTGGCAAATCCTTTGGCGATGGCAACGCCGACGATACCATTACCCAGAACTGCGACTGTCTTTGTAGCTGTTTGCATTTTGTTTCTCCTGTCTGTGTGTTGATAGGAGTGATTGTGATCTCATTGATTAATGCTGATAAGCCAGCTATTCTTATTTTCACTTACAACCTCAGGTTACGAATATGAAGTTCGATGCCTCTCAACGTGTACCGGCCATGCTGTCTTTCATACAGGCGGCAGATCGTGGCAGCTTTGCGGCGGCGGCCAGGGCGCTGCATATTTCTGCCGCAGCGGTCAGTAAAAATGTGGCGGGTTTAGAGCAAAGCCTGGGCGTACGCCTGATGAATCGCAGCACCCGTTCGCTGCAATTAACAAGCGAAGGTCAGACTTTTCTGGAAAACGCGCGCGCAGCAATTAATGCACTTGATCACGCAGTGGACAGTGTCAGCCGCCAGCATGCCGAAGTGATGGGCCATGTCAGGATATCGACCGGCAACGCTTTTGGTCAGCATTACCTGCTGCCCTTGCTACCCAAATTACAGCAACGCCATCCAGGCTTGCGGTTGGCGATAGATTTTGATGATCATCGTATAGACTTGGTGCGTGACGGCTATGACCTGGCCCTGCGTGGCGGCATGATAGAAGATTCCAGCGTCATTTCGCGCACAGTCTGCCCTTTGCACACCATACTGGTTGCTGCCCCATCTTATTTGGTGCAGTACGGCGTGCCGCAGCAGATTAGTGACCTGGACCAGCACAAGCAAATCGCCGTCCGTTTTCTGAATGGCAAAATGACTACCTGGAACCTGAAGCTCAGGCAGGGTGAGATAAACCGCCTCTACCCGCGTGAACCTGATCTGACGGTGTCGGCCCCTGAATTTGCAGTGCAAGCGGCCATCATGGGCATGGGCATTGCCCAGGTGGCCGTCTACCATTCATGGCGTTACTTACGTGACAACAAGCTAAAAATCGTGCTGGGCAGGTTTCATCAAGAAGGTAATAGGCAGATGGTATTGCAATACCCACATCGGGCGCTGATTGCACCGCGCGTAAAAGCGACAGTGGATTTTTTGCTGGAAGAGTTGGCACAAATCGAGTCGTTGCATGTCCCCCTGGCATCACTGACTAACTTTTATGCATGAGGCCAGGATAAGCCGAAGGAGTATGCGATGGTATTGGAATTCCGTCGCAAGACCCCATATACTGACATTACGTTATTTTGATATATGGACGCATTATGGAAATGAGACCCATCCCCCCTGAAGAAAGTCTGATTGAATATCCCAGTGACTTTCCAATCAAGATCATGGGACCGATGCATGATGAATTCGCACAAACCATGGTGGAAGTGGTAACTATCCATGATCCGACCTTTCATGCAGGCAAAGTTGAAATGCGGCCTTCCAGCAAGGGCGCTTACCTGTCAGTAACAGTAACTGTGCGTGCTACCAGCCGTGAGCAGCTGGACAATCTGTACCGTGAACTGTCTTCTCACCCTATGGTGAAAATAGTACTGTAAGACCTTAAGACTCGAAGCTGTTTGCCAGCACAGACTGGCAAACAGAGCGCACCCTGTCATTCCTGCCGCCGCATTACATCTGCCTGCTCTCTTCGGCAATTTCATTCAGCAGCCATTCCCTGAAGGCTTTTACTTGTGGTTTCAGCAAGGCATTCGGCGGGTACACCAGGTAATACGCTACCTCGCAAGGAATATCGATGGTGAACAGGCGTTGCAGCAAACCCGCCTTGATATCTGACTGCACAATAATATGCCGCCCTAGTGCAATGCCCTGCCCGTCCACCGCCGCCCGCGCCAGCATCGATGAATCCTGAAACACCAGACCCCCAGTGGGTTCTTCATTATCCAGGCCGGCTGCGCGAAACCAGGGTTCCCAGGGTTCGCCATCACAGCGCAGCAACTGCATTCTGGCCAGCTCTGCCGGTGTACGCGGTAACTGCCCGCCATGGAAATAAGGGCTGGCAACCGGATAATAATAATCCCCCATCAATAATTCGCTGACCATACCCGGATAATTACCCAGCCCGAAGCGTATGCCTATGTCTATTGATTCCCTTGCGTAATCTGTCAGGTGGTTACTGGATTGCAGACTGACCTCCAGATCCGGGAAATGCTCGATGAAACGACCGAGACGCGGTGACAGCCAGCGGGCAGCAAAGGAAGGCAAGGACGTGATTCCCAGGCGTTTTTGCTTGTTGCGGGTTTTCAGTAAATCAGCCGCGTCGCCCAGGTCTTGCAAGGCCTGGCGTATGGTGGCAGCAAACTGTTCGCCATCTGGTGTGATGGAAATACGCTTACCGTTGCGGATGAACAGGGCAACACCCAGTTCCTCTTCCAGCGCCCGCACCTGATGGCTGATGGCACCGTGAGTCAGGTGGATTTCGTCTGCCGCACGGGAGAAATTTTCATGCCTTGCCGCTGCCTCGAAGGCGCGCAGGGCCGCTAAATTGGGTAATCGCCGAAAATCCATGTTGATGTGAATAGAATTAGCAAGACAATCAAAAATTACTCGTTTTATTTCCTGAGTGCAGCAGACTACAATGCTTTCATCGCGGTGCAACAAATCATATTTTACATAAGCTTAGCAAGAATATTTGGATTGCAGCGCATTTCAGGCAGTAAATACAGGAGCATGGAAATGACAAATAATTTCGCAAACCCATCATACACGATAGCCGCTGGCAACACCTTGTCTGGCCATTCGGAAACAGCACGTAAAATCGAAGTGGCATGTGGCCGCGTGTGGCTGACTATTGCTGGCAACCAGGACGATTTCTGGCTGGCCGCTGGTGAATCCATGGTCATTCCGGCAAATCAGTTGGTGGTGATTGAAGCAGAACAGCAAGCCAGCCTGATCGAATTGTCCGCAGTATCGAGCGTGATTTCGATGAAAAACCAGGATTTCCTGGCTGGAGGCTATCTGCAAAAACTGACACGCAAGCTGAGCCAGGTATTTGCCTGATTAGCGAAATAAGCTAAGTCAGCCAAATAGTCAGAAAAATACATAGGAACCCAGTATGAAGCATGCAGCCTTAGTACTGATCGACGTACAGCAAGGTTTCGATGACCCCAAATGGGGCCAGCGCAATAATCCTGCTGCCGAGCAGTACATAGCGGCGCTGCTTCAGCACTGGCGTGAACGTGAGCAAACCGTCATCCATGTGCGCCATCAATCGCAAGAACCTGATTCGCCTCTGCGTGCCGGGCAAGCCGGTTATGAATTCAAGTCACTGGCGCACCCGCTGGCTGGCGAAGCCATCTTTACCAAAAAGGTCAACAGCGCCTTTATCGGTACCGAGCTGGAAGCCTATCTACATGTCAAAAATATCAAACGACTGGTCATCGCTGGCCTGACGACGGATCACTGCGTATCCACCTCGACACGCATGGCTGGCAACCTGGGCTTTGAAGTCACACTGGCCGCCGATGCCTGCGCCACCTTTGATCGCGCCGATGTTGATGGCGTACTGATCCCGGCAGAAGAAATACACCGCATCCATCTGGCCAGCCTGCACAATGAATTTTGCACGGTAAAGAACACGGCAGACATCATTGCACTGCAAGCGTAATTCGGCCCGGATAGAATAGACAACTACCCCAGAACTCATCCCTGATTATGGAATGAGTTCCAGAATCATTCCCGACTACCTTCATTTGGAAATGCCATGACTGCATCTGTACAAGTCCACGTAGTTCACGCCTTCACCCATAACAATGCAGGCGGCAACCCGGCTGGCGTCGTGTTGAATGCGGACCAATATACTGTAGAGCAGAAATTACACATCGCAAAAGCAGTGGGCCTGTCAGAAACTGCCTTCGTCTCGCAATCGGACAGTGCGGCCTTCAAGCTGGAATTCTTTACCCCCAACCGGCAAATCGCCCACTGTGGCCATGCCACGGTTGCCACTTTTTCGCTGCTGCGTGCATTGGATATGGTCGGCGAAGGCATGAGCAGCAAAGAAACCATCGATGGCAATCGTGACATATTGATCAAAGCCGACATGGCCTTCATGCAACAAAAGGCACCACGCTTTCAACCCATTGCTGCCAATGACCATCAATATACCGTTACCTATGACCGCATACTGAAAAGCATGGGCCTCAGCACCCAGGATTTAATACCCGGACAAGTCCCCACCATCGTCAATACCGGCAACAGCTTCTTGCTGATTCCCATAAACAGCCGCGAGCGCCTGTCACGGATACAGCCGCAGCAGGCAATCATCAACGACATCAGCGAAGAATTTGACCTGATCGGCTTTTACCCGTTCAGCCTGGAAGCGCAAGATACCGGTCACGCCGCCAGCACCCGCATGTTTGCGCCGCGCTATGGCATAGACGAAGAAGCAGCAACCGGCATGGCAGCCGGCCCACTGGCCTGCCTGTTGTACACGGCTTTTCAACAAGCCGGGCCTGGCTTGCAGATAGAGCAGGGTTACCTGATGCAGCCTGCCTCACCGAGCCTCATCCATGTCGACCTGGACATCAGGCAGGGTGAAATCCATAGCCTGATGGCGGGCGGCAGGGCCAGGGTAGAAAAAACTCTCAACATTGATTTGTAAGCAAGTCACCTGAATTTTGCGCCAGATCATGCCATTTTCACAAGCAAAGAACTTCGTGGCGCAAAATGTTACACTAGCGGCTTATGCAAGCAGCCATCTCGCCATCTGTTATTCCCCGCATCATCCACCGCGGCATTGAGCCTTACCAGCTCACTTTCGATGCCATGCGCGTCTTTACGGATGCCCGCACGGAAAACACGCCCAATGAATTCTGGATTGTTGAACACCCGCCCGTCTATACCCTGGGCCTGGGGGCTGACAAGTCGCACGTGCTGGCAGCGAATGACATCCCCGTGGTGCAGACTGACCGTGGCGGTGAAGTCACCTACCATGGCCCCGGCCAGGTCGTGATTTACCTGCTGATGGACTTGCGCCGCAGCCACCCCAAGGCCCGTTTATTTGCGCGTGAATTCGTCCACAAGATAGAACAGGCGGTCATCAATACCCTGGCAGCGTATAATCTGGCTGGTGAACGCAAGGAAGGCGCGCCCGGTATCTATGTCAGCAACGGCCAGTGGCAAGGCGCCAAGATCGCCGCCCTGGGCCTGAAAGTGCGCGGCAATGGCTGCACCTACCATGGCGTATCACTGAATGTGGATATGGATTTGACACCATTTTCCTGGATTAACCCCTGCGGCTATGCAGGCCTGGCCACGGTAGACATGAACACCCTGGGCGTGCCCATGCCGCTGCACCAGGTCCAGACCGCACTCGCACAGAATTTGCAAGATCTTTTGACTGCCTCCTGATTTTTCGACATCGCTTCATACCATGACAACCGAAAACACACCCGTCGCCACCGCTGCTTACGATCCTACCGAGAAACAAAAAGGAGCAAGCAAGACAGCGCGCATCCCCATCAAGATCATCCCGATGGAAAGATTGCCCAAGCCAGACTGGATACGCGTCAAAGCCGGTTCACCCACCACCCGCTTTTATGAAATCAAAGACATCCTGCGCGCCAACAAACTGGTGACAGTCTGCGAAGAAGCATCCTGCCCGAATATCGGTGAATGTTTTGGCAAAGGCACGGCCACTTTCATGATCATGGGTGACAAATGCACCCGCCGCTGCCCTTTCTGCGACGTCGGCCATGGCCGCCCAGACCCGCTGGACGTGGATGAACCAGCCAACCTGGCAAAAACCATCGCTGCCTTAAAACTCAGCTATGTCGTCATCACCTCTGTTGACCGTGATGACTTGCGCGACGGTGGCGCTGCCCACTTTGCCGAGTGCATTACCCGCGTGCGCGAACTGTCCCCCATGACACGCATAGAAATCCTGACCCCGGATTTCCGTGGCCGCATGGACCGCGCGCTGGAAATTTTGAACATGGCACCGCCAGACGTGATGAACCACAACCTGGAAACTGCACCGCGCCTGTACAAGGAAGCGCGCCCCGGTTCCGACTATGAATATTCACTGAACCTGCTGAAACGCTTCAAGGAACAACACCCCAACACCCCAACCAAATCCGGCATCATGGTCGGCCTGGGTGAAACCGATGAAGAAGTCCTGCAAGTCATGCGCGACATGCGCGCCCACAACGTCGACATGCTGACCATAGGCCAGTACCTGGCTCCAAGTGGCCACCACCTGCCGGTACGCCGCTACGTCCACCCAGATGTCTTCAAGATGTACGAAGAAGAAGCCTACAAAATGGGCTTCGCCCATGCGGCGGTGGGAGCAATGGTGAGGTCTAGTTACCATGCAGATCAGCAGGCGCATGGGGTGGGGACGGATGTGAAAAGTTAGAAGATAATGAGAAAGTTTAACAGTTAGTGAGAAAAATCAGTAGCATAACAGCCGCCTTTTTCACAAGAACATTATAAACATCAATAACTTACCTACAATTTCAGCCTTTCCCAAGGATGAAAAAATTTGGCGAATTGATTGGTTCGGCGAAGTAAGCTTCCCGAACCGCTTACTTCGCCGAAAACAGCCTTCTGTCCTGGTTCACCTTTCCAGAGTCCTAGATGATCGTTTTTCCGACGATCTGGCAATTCAGCTCTCCCCTCAATCAACTTCACCTGCCAGGTTTCAAAAGAAAGTCTGGCTGTCTATTGGCACCTTACCGCTTTTGCGTATTGGTGATCTTTGGCTAAATGGTCAGTTGAAAGCGCAGCCTGGCTATGAGCTGGAAGAATTTCAGGACATCGATATTGACAGGGATTCAGCGCATCTAATCAAAGCCGGGTTAAATCTCGATGACAAGGGCTTTCTACTGCCGATGTCTGAGCACCCGTGGCACATGAATTGCACCCAGTCCTACTGCGTGATGCTCAATCTTCCAGACAATCGTCGATTGATCATTCCCTGCATGGAATTGATCCGATTTTATTTCGGCTCATCCAGCAATCTGATCACAGCGTTGTTCCTGCCGCCGCTGAATCGAACATCCCTCTATACCAGAGCCGCACTGAACAAAATTAACGGACGCTTATCATTGCAACTTGCGGAACATATATCTGGGGCATCCGCAGCTGATATAGGACGCTTACACATGGACGCCACAGCTTGGCAAGCAGCACTCACGATAGGAACCTCCATGCTTGCCAGTTCTGGCATGCGACAATCGATCTATCCCCAAGGCTTATTTCCTTTTGAAGGAACAACGACATTGATCGCAGCTGGCAAATGGCTTTCATTTGCAGACAAGGCGCGTGCGACATTCATTGTCTACAGCTTGCGCTCCTGTTCTCACGCATTTCCATTCAAATCACTACGCTACGAGAAGTACAGGACGACTAACAGCAACGGTGAGATTGGTAGACCAGGCTCTGGCAGCACCAAAGAGCGTTCCCTCAAATCTGCGAAGGAAGCACAAACTCAAAGTCTCGAAGAACGCGACGGATCAAATAGCTTGGCAAGTAAGACAAAAACTATCCGCATGGAGCCACGCTTTCCGGACCTCACGAAGAAATCCATCTGGAAGGATAAATCGCTTGTCAATAATGACAGCACCGGCAATAAGTATGCTGGCGCAGCGCCTCCTGTTCAAGCGGCTGCAGTTGGTCAACCAGGGTCAGAACAAAGAATTCGATCAGTGGATTTTTCTGTGCTCATCAATAGAGATCCATCACAACGCTGGCCAGTTCCCAACTTTTTAAAACCAGCGATTATGCAGCTCTCTGAGTTGAATCAGCTAAACATCGAACTGTTGACGGAAAGTGAGGAGGACGGCTGGACAGTACCTATCCTCATGCTGTCCGATGAAGATGGTGTTATCGACCCACAACTATTTATTGAAAATGGTACAAACACGTCACGCCCTCGGCGGGTCGCTGTCTTCGCCATAAAGAATCAGACTGAGCACATCAGCCTTGCAATTGTTGAATCCATTCCGTTACACACAAAGCTGTACGCAACGAATGGTCAAAATACTGAAGAAATCTTTGAAACCTTATCCTGCGTCGCAAATGACTATCTTGCTCGCCCTGAGTTAGAAGAAACCAATATTGCTGATCTTGTTAATTGGGTTTTCGATTTTGAGATTTAATAACGGCACAGCACGAGTACTTTCCCTACCAAGCCTAAGCACTCATGCTACCTGCGATCTGATCCTAAAACGCATCCCCGTTTGCGGGTTCTATTTGCCCTTGAAATTGGACGTTACGACCGCCCCTGATGGCTTAACATAACTGAATGCCCCCAAGCATGCCCCAGCTGTTACCAGATGAAAGTTACAGCTAATTGATGCCCTACTTTTGTTTGGCATAGTTTGTAGAAACGAAACCTGGCCATTCTCATACCCACTTCTGCTTTTTCGCAATTCCATTTAATTACGCATGAAATCATTGTTTTATGCGCGACTAGTCAATATAATGTTTTAAGCGAACGAATGAAAGATAAACTATGGTATTCAGAGCAGACGAAGCAGCAAGAATTGGATATGAGCAAGTTGAAAATTATCTTCTTCCCCGATCAAGGGAGGTCAGTGAAGCGGATAGAGCGCACAGTAAAAAAGCATTGTTAGAAATCGCTAACAAACTTGGACCTGTCATTGACAGTTATCCGACATGGCATCCGCTCGTTACCCATCACGATAGCCAGCATCCAACAACAACTCCTAGTGATCAATGTGGATACAAAGGACTCGATCATACGAGGTTCTTTGCTAACGGGTTCATTACATGCCCGTATGGGGATGGCCAGAAAATTATTGATTCTGTGAGAGAGCTTCCACCGCAGCATGCCGCTACCATTACCGCCAGAATATTAGATCTGAAGCTATACAACCCAAATGCTACACCGGTACTTGTCGAGTGTATTTGGAAAAAACCGTTGGAAGCCAATGGAATGATTCCATTATCCACTGCGATACCTTTAATTCTTGAAAAAGAAGTGCCTTGCTGGGAGTGGGCTCAAGTCGCTGAAACCTGGGAATCCATGCGCCATTATCTACTTGGAAGCCCTCACGGTAGTCGATCATCATTGTTTGTGAGTCAAGAAACAGGACAGGCTATAAAAAAAGTATGGAATGAATTGATCAATACGGGAATGTTTGGCCCTATCAAAGAAAGGTAATTGTGGCACCAACATGTTTGGCGTTCCCGACATAGAAAAGTCGAATATCACTTTCACGCTTGAAAATAGGGTGATATTGCAATATGGAAAGTGAAATGCGACCCCACTATCTGTGCCCAAGTTGGACCGATACAATGCATTTTAAGTAGTTATGAAAAATTATTGAATCGAATAATGGTCGTGACAGCACAATTATTCAGACACATTTAATTGGGGGGCGCATGTCGATAAATTCAAAGAAGCAACTTCTTGATCTATTTTCAAACAAGGACCACTGGTCACTCCGCTTGGCCGTATTAGTGGTTTTGAAGACCAGCCCACTAATATTGGTGTACTTGCTTGTACCGCTTATGAGTTCCTGGCCTGCAGCTGGAATATCCAGTCTGTTGAAGAAACTTTTTTGACTGCCTGAGTCCCAAAGAACACATCAAAATTACATCCTGCCCAAGAAGCTGCTACAAACCTATGGCTTTTGCAATCGCTTTCTTGCTCTGATTGATCAACTCTCTGTGTTCCTCTGGAGAGTCTGCATAGAAATCAAGAAAAAACACATGGGAATCAATGCCCTAATTTTTCGCTTCGTTAGCCATTGCTTTTTGTACGGCATGTTTTCGCAAGTCATCAATTGCTAAACCTAAAATATTAGCCTCCTGTTCGCTGATACTTTCCCAGGATTTCTTTACGGCTGGAAATTTGTTTAGAAACCGGGTGTATGCGATTGATTTTCTATTTTCTTCCATAGCGTTCTCCCTTATTTATTGGCTTGAAACCAAGGTGAGATTCTTCGCCAGGCTTTCAAAGCTGATCTAACAAGCCTGGCCGTTAAAATATTTGATGGCCGGAGGAATGGGGGTTAGTGAGCAGAATTTTTTGCATCTATGCGGTTATATGCGACTGAACCGTCATGTGCGACGGTGAATTCAATATCAGATTTTATGTAGCTAGCAGCGGTAGCGCCACAGTACACGAAATCGAATAGCCAAGTAGCCATCAGCATTTGAATGATTGCATTAGAAACGTCTTTGTGTTCTCCCGTCTTTACAGCATTGACCAATTCTTTACCAAAGAATGGAATGGCTCCTGCAGCCCATTCTCTCCCCTCCTGTCGGACGGCCATCTCGCGTTCTTTCGCGACTTCAAATAAGTTTTCGATGTTGTATTGTTCCTCACTCTGGAAATGCGGATCTCCATTGGTATTGAGTACAAGTGTTGTTACATTCATAGACAGAGCTCCAATTTGCAGGGTTAATCGTTATCGCATTAACTGATACTATAAACATAATGCTCTATGTATTCTATCCATGTTTTGCGATGTCTAATAAGAAAATTAAATTCAACAGAAAAATTTAATGACACACGGGTAACTGCACCGATTAGACTATGTAGCAATTGTCAGTTTGAAAGTGCAGTCCTAACAGCATCAGCCATCTTTACTAAATTTGAATAGTCCGCCTTGCTAGCAGTCCGCATCAGAAAATCTCTCAATTCTTCCGCAGATGGTTTCCCATCAAAATCAAAGAAGTCCTTCAAATCTACATCTAACTCGACACGAATTCGCTCCAGTGTTTCTAGAGACGGGTAATGCTGGCCACGCTCGAGTCTGCTGAGCGATTTTGTATCGATACCAATCCGGCTAGACAATTCTTCCTGCGATAGTTGCTTGCGTTTTCGCAGAATTTGCACGCGCTGACCGACCAAATGCCGAACATCCTCCATGTAAACCTCCAAAGTTGATTACCTTCAGTAAATCAACATTGAGGGCTTCTTAAAACTTCTCGTTACGTTTATAATTTTATAAATTCTACTTAATACGTTTACTTTTTGATTTTTTGATCAAAAAGATAGATTTACCACTTCATAAAACCAAGTTAATTTGGACACATCATCATGGGCTCAGCAAAAAGTCTCGGCTTGGCATTGCTTGCAACGTTTGCGGTTCCTGCCGCAGGTTTATCCGGGATAGGGGCCATTGGTGCACTACTTGGCATGCTGCTTTCCCGCGATAACAGGACAAGCGGCGTTTTCACTTTCTTAGTAGTGGCAGCGGTCATCTGCTTTTTGTCCATCCGACTGCTTGCAGGAATGCACAAAAAAGCCAAAGACCTGGTGGAGAGCGTCAACCGGCAGTCCGATCTGAAATTCAACGCCGGAAATCTATTGGGTTATCCCAGCCCAGCATTCCTGGTTTTTGACAAACAAAACCGGAAACTGGCTTTTTGCAATAGCAGCACCGGCGATTTCAAAATATATGAACTTTCGTATTTGCTGGCCTGGCGCTACGAATGGAAGATCAAAGAAAGCATGGAGTTGTCGGGGCCAGGAAGGCAAGTTGGTACGACAAATATGCACATGCCGTCGTTTGAGCGTGTACAGCGTGTCGGTGATTTTGCGCTGATCTTGGAAGTCGCCAATGAGAGCAGTCCTGTCATCAAATTTTACATGAGCGAGAGAACGGCCAAAGAATGGTGCGCAAAACTGAATGCCATCGTCAACGGCTAACAGATGTAGCGTGTACCCATCACGCTCTCTGACAAGAACGATACCTATCACCATATCCAACGGTTTTTCAAGACCGGGATACGACTTAAAGAAATTATGAATTCGGTTCAAGAATTACAGCGTGGCGCAATTATGGTGCGCACACAGTGTTTAGAAACGGTCACTCAGTTCGCTTCAAATAATCCAGGTATCCCAGCACAGGCCGTTGCCATTGGCCTGGGTGAGTTACTCATTCAATTCTCTGTCTCCCAACTCGGGCAGGAACATACGCATCATCTACTGTCGTCACTGCAAGAAGCTGTGCTCTTGTTCGGTGATAAAATTAGGGAGCCACATTGAGCAATCCTGCTCTGATGATCTGATCTGCACAAAGAACACAATTACACGATGAACAAAGCCAAAAAGACCAAAGGGATAATTGCCTTGGATGCTGATGGTGTGCTTCTTGACTATCATGCTTCCTATGCGTTGGCCTGGCAGAGGGCATTCGGAGTACTGCCAGCAGTCAAAGACCCGCTTGCCTACTGGCCAATAGATCGTTGGAGTGTTCAACGAGTGACTGGGGACGAACTGGAGCGGTTTCGTCAGTGTTTTGATGAAGAATTCTGGTCCGCCATCCCAGCGCTGCCAGGTACGCTGGAAGCTTGCCATCTGCTCAAGGAAGCCGGTTATGACTTGGTGTGTGTAAGTGCGCTGAAGGAGACGTACCGGCTCTCCAGGCTAAAGAATATCCATGGCCACGGATTTCCAATCGACGACGTGATCGCGACTGAACACAGTGATACAAGCATCAGCCCAAAAGCTAAGGCACTCAGCGACTTAAAACCTGTTGCCTTTGTTGATGACTATCTGCCTTACTTCCGTGGCGTGCCAACCAGTATACACATGGCACTCATCACCAGGGAATCCAATGGAACTCCAAATATCGGAGACGAACTGGACAATGTATCTTCGTCACATTCTAATCTGCTGGAATTTGCGAAATGGTGGATAAGTTGTGCGCCTGATATAAAGTAAGCTGTCTGTCCTGAATTTCAAGCCAAAATAAAAATGGCCCACATCGGTGGGCCATTTTTACTCTAACCAAAAGAATATCGTATTTCAGGCCATGTTTCCTATCATGGCGGATTTTGACAAACGGCAGTTCTACCAACGTACATTAAATGGATTGAGTAAATAAACGCAATATCTCAAGCGCCGGAATATATGAACCTCGCAGGACATTCACTGCGAGCATCAATTTTGGTCATTAGATTTTCTTGCAATAATTTTGAACCGTTGATACCATCCAACGTTTGCCTGATTGCGATTTTGATAAGCCTATGTTCCGCCACTATAATTTCCAGCGTATTATCTCCAGCGTCATATTGGTTACCTTTAGTAGCCTGACGCTATACCCTTGTGCTGTATCTGCACAAGTGCGCGCCGCTGCGGAACAAGCAAACAATCCACTCCAGACAAGAAGTGACGTAAGCTTAAACCGGATATCAGCCAAATTACCTCCGCTCGCAAGTAGTGCCAATACGGCTGTTGCCATAAAACGCAACAACTCAGAAGAACGACTGAGCCAATTGCTCAAACAAATCCAGGATGAGGTCAAAGCAGTTGCCCCAGCGGTAGCCAACGCTCCAGCCAAAACCGGTTTACTAGCCTTGGCCGCCAAGACAAGTAGCAACACAGATTTGGTCAACCAGCATGTCAGTACCATCCGTACTGCAAACAGCCAAATCAAATCACTTTATAGCGATATTGACCAAAGCTTTAAAGATACTGAGCAACATATCAAAGATGCCAAGCTCTCGTCTGAAATATTGTCGCGTCACAGCAAGGCCGTCGCACAGTATCAAAGCCGCCAGGCCGAATTTGACAAGATCATGGATAGGGTCGCCCAGGCCGACGATAAGCGCCAGGCCAGTGATCGTCAGGCTGCGTTGTCAGATCTCGGCAGCTTCATGGACAAGTATCCCAATGCCAAACCGCATCAATATACTGACCCTAATAAACTTCCGTTTGGCAGCCCTAGCAACAAAGTCAGAAAACCCAACGAAAGCAAGGCACAATATCAGGCCACTCTGTTTCCGCCCAAGTATGAAAAAATCCTGCTTGCAGGTCCAATTCCTGATGGGTTGAAATTAACTCAGGCAACATTGCCTACTATCCCAACAGCACAAGACACGGCAGAAACAGAAGACGTACAACTGACATCGGCCATCAAGGCGCAGGCGGCAGCCTTAAACAATAATCCAGTACAGATTTATAACTGGGTCAGAAACAATATCAGCTTCATTCCCAGCTACGGTAGCATTCAAGGAAGTGACCTGACTCTACAAAACAAACGTGGCAATGCTTTTGACACCGCCAGTTTACTGATAGCGCTATATCGCTCGGCAGGAATTCCGGCCACGTACGTGTACGGCACAATTGACGTATCAGCAGACAGGGTGATGAACTGGGTAGGAGGTGCCACTAAGATTGAAGCAGCACAGAGTTTACTAGGGCAAGGCGGCATACCCAATATTGGATTGGCCAATGGTGGCAAGATCAGCGCCATCCGCATGGAGCATGTTTGGGTAGAAGCCTTTGTTGACTATGTACCGAGCAGGGGTGCGATTAATAAAAATCCGAACACCTGGGTTCCCGTGGATGCCAGCTTTAAGCAGAACGCGTTTTCGCAAGGCATGAATATCAATGCCCAAGTACCACTCGACAGTCAGACGTTGATTGCACAAATTCAACAAGGAGCGACAGTCGACATTGCAAAGGGTTTTGTGCAAAACTTAAATCAAGCCAATCTGCAAGCTCAAATGACATCATATCAGGTGAAGGTGAAAACCTACATCGATGGACAAAAAACCAATGCGAATTCAGACGATATTTTGGGGACGCAAACAATTACGCCAGAAAGTTATTCGATCCTGATGGGCAGTTTGCCATATCAGGTAGTTGCCACTGGGAATACATTTCAGACGCTGCCAGACAATCTACGTTGGAAATTCAAGACAAATCTCTACGCAGCAGATGGCATCAGCACTGGTGACAATGCGGTTATTGAATTGAAGCAAAGTACTCCGAAACTAGCAGGCAAGAAAATCACTCTAAGCTTTATTCCAGCGACGCAGGCCGATCAGGATTTGATAAACAGCTATTTACCCAAAGCTCATACTGATGGTACGCCAATCCAACCAAGTGAATTACCAAATTCTCTGCCTGGCTATCTACTGAACATGAAAGCTGAAATCAGAGTGGATGGACAGGTTGTTGCTCAGACTGTTCAAAGTTTTACAATGGGCAGCTCTGTCAAGCAATCGAATCAATACTTTAATCCGGCCAGTGGAACATGGGTAGGCGGGGATGATGCTGACATAACAGTGGGTGAGTACGATGCAATTGGCCTTGATTTGCAAGGCACTACCTTTGACATGCTAAAAAAACATCAAGAAAAACTTTCAGATACTTCTAGCAAGCTGACCCAGTATCGGCAAAATCCAAACGACACGTCTTCGATTCGTAACCTTACTAAAGACGATCTGACAGGGGATGTTGTACAAAGTGGAATATTAGGTTATTTTTCACATGTTGATAATAATGATGACGTCATGGCTAAAACAAATAGCCAAGTTATAAATTACCGCGCGCCGAGCTATGGTCGATTCTTTGCTACAGCCTCACCGCATTTCTTTTTTGGTATTGTACGTAGCGTCTCATTCGACGGCGTAGCGATGGACATAAAGTCCCTAGTACAAAATGCAGTGGCAAAAAACGATGATAGGGCAACGCGTACAGGTTATCTTCGTCAAATAGGTAGCGCGGGATCTGTTGCGGAGCATCTTATTCCTCAATTTATCTTTGGTAACCCACAATTACCTCCCCTTGATTCGTCTCAACCACAAAGTGTCAGTGCAATCAAAATTCTTGGTATTGCAGGAAATCAGGGGCAACGAATTTACAAACTAAATTCATCAAATATTAGTTTGCACAGCGAAATTCTCACAAGCCTCCAAATCGAACAAGATGTGAAATCTGAGATTTCAAATGCGTTGGCAGCAGGAATGGAAGTAACCGTACATGGGAAAGATGTCATTTTAGATGGCTGGGTCGGAAGCGGGTATATCATTCTTGACCCAAACACAGGCTCAGGTGTCTATAAAATTGCTGGCGGTACAAATGGATCGTATATGGAGATCGCGAATCAATATCGTCTGGTTTATGGGGCTCTTGCATGGGAAAGCATACGTTCTGACAGAACACAAATAGAAGAAGCCGGTGGTTATTCAGAGGCGGTAAGGAATGCCGAACATCTTCTTTTGGCGTACTCTAAAGTTTGCGATGAAGGACAATCGAGAGCGCAGGTTGTACTTTTGACCTATTTATATTTCATTGGAAAGGCTCTTGTTTGGGATGCCAATTCATTACTCAATTCATCAGTGACGATTCCTGGAGTTGGGACGTTTGATTTCCGTGGGTCCCCACTCACATTCGATCAACTTGCTGCGGGTCTTCGTGGTGCAGCATTAGGAGGCAAGTGTGCGCTTTAACAAGAAAATCAAATGGCTGCTTGGCTGCGTAATAATTGTTTGGGGTAGTTACTTTATTTTTGAGATAGTAAACAGTTGGCGAGCTGTTCAAACATTATGCACTGACAGCACTTTAGGTATGACAGAAAGTGAATTGGTTAAATTGACAAAGCAACTCGCTCTCAGATATAGAAGACTGAATCCACAACAAGCAATAGTGATTGCTGACCTAACTCCAGATGGACCTGATTGCCGCATCATTTTTCAAGAAGAGAAAGTCAAGTCTGTTAAGTATAATGGGAATGGATTTAGTAAAAGTAAACCGTGAATGCGCTCTTTTTCGGGTTCGCACAGCAGCGGGAGCCAAGGAAGGTAAATGCCTTTCGGTCACATGCAACACTACGCATGATCGAGTCACTTTGCAGTGTGTGCAAGGCCACACCTGACACGGTTGCACGAACCATACTAAGAGGGGCATGGTGCAGGCGTTGCCACATTGAAGAACAAAAGACTTCCCCGAAAGCTGTACAGCGTAGTCAGCACTATCTTGACAGAATCCGTGCAGTTGTAGAGCCCAAGGGCGGCCGGTGCCTGTCGACCGAATGCAAGACCAGTCGAGATAGGGTCATTTTGCAATGTGCTCACGGTCATCAGTGGGATGCTGTCTACACTAAGGTCATGCAAGGTCATTGGTGCCGTCAGTGCCGAGATGGCGCACGCCGTGGATCGTTGGAAGAAGTCCAGATGATGGCGGCGCAACACGGCGGCAAATGCCTATCAACGGAGTACCACAACCGCCATACAAAACTCAGTTTTGAATGCAAAAACGGCCATGTTTGGGAGACGACGCCAAATAAGATTCAGCAAGGTGGCTGGTGCGCGCTCTGTCAATGGGACGCGAACAGGACGTCGCTGTCGGAAGTGCAGACATTGGCAGCCAAACGGGACGGTGAGTGCCTGAGTACCGTTTACGTAAATAATACGGTACCGCTACAATTCCGCTGTGCACGAGGACACCTGTTTGAACTCAGCTTCAATAGTCTGAAGAGTCGAGGGCATTGGTGCAAACATTGTTCACGGTATACGCTAAAGGACATGCAAGAAATGGCTTTAGCCAGAGGTGGTCAATGTCTGTCCACAGTGTATGTCAACTCCAAAACGCATCTCCTGTGGGAATGTGCAGATGGTCACCAGTGGCGAGCGATTCCTGGCCACGTTTATACCAATAAAACCTGGTGTCCGGTCTGTCGGTACGGGAAGCAACGAAAATCGGTCACGCGCAAGAAGTCAGGGGAACAGCTTTTGTTTGGCAAAGCGGCGGCCTAAGTGTTCAGTTCACACACAAGTACCACCGTTGAGTTGAGTTGAGTTCCGCCTTCAAATCCATTCCACCATCTACCTATTCAGAATGTCTGCAGGCGGAGATACACTGTTGTCCAACACTTTACTGGTCCGATCATTGGCGGATTCCCTCAATAGCAAGAGCTTTGCCCGCCAGGCTCTCGATCTCAAGTGCGCTGACGGCTTCCTGGCATACGCTCCGTTCGCGACAAAGCGCTCCAAGTTCACATGCAATCAAATCATCGCCTAAGAATGGCATTTGTCCAGCTTTCCCAGTTGACGCGATGTAGGGATGATTTTTGTGCGGGTGATCTAGTGCCGAAATCATCGGTTGATAAAGGGCACTCAACTGCAGTTGCGGCAGTTTGCGCTTCATTCTCATGAAAATATGCAAACCTGCCGAGTCGAGGTCACCCCAAAAATGGCAATTTTCATGTTGCAAGAATGTTTGAAAATCGCTAAACGTGCCTTCTGTGCGCCGTAAAATAATGGCATTACCTGCTTCGACAGTGCCTGCAAGCTGATATCCAAACTCGTTTCCATGATTGCTTAGTCCAAAGCCAAATGTACAAATAAACGCGCAGCGCATTGCCGCTTCAGAGAGGATCGCAATTTCAAATGAAATAGGGTTCTCCACCAGAATGACCGCTTCCGGCTGTTCCCCTTTACCGCCTAAGATGACATATGGCGGCCGATCTTGAAACATGTCGATGTCGATTCCAAAGCTCTTCAAGCGACGATCTTCGAATTTTGACAATAGCTTTGACGACCCAAGCAGATACTTTGCACTGACCGTAAAATTGTACTCACCCTTGTGGTTTGCCTGATTACGACGCAGATCTTGCAGTCCTGCAAGTAGCGAAATCATGTCGTCGCCGGAAAATCCATCTAAATGGACCTGTAGCGGCTCAAGGGCAGCCTTGTCCGCAGAATTGAGGGCGGAATTGTCAAGAGTGCTACCCCACAATTCAGCGTGTGGAGAGACAGGTTCGAGAGGACGGCTGACGGTGATGTAACTGCTGACAGGTTCTCCGTTTGAACTTGCCGTAAACATAAGCTTGCCATCTCGTCTCAGTCTTTCCATTGCCTTGCGAATTTCCAACGGATCACCGTTTATATCGCTGCACAACTTAGCGACGATCTTGCTGGTTAGGACACGGTTAGATGTCGCGTTCCCTACACGCTTTAAAAACCAATAATAAATTTGATCTTCCAGATTATTCATGTCGAATATTTACTCCACAATCGGCTGCATTTCGGAATCGCCCGTATTTCTTTTGAAAATGCTGGTGAACATTCCCATATCTCCGGGTGTCTGCCACGGCTCTACAGTAACGAAACCGCGTGCACCATTATCTTCACCAGCTTTTTGATATCGTCTCCCGATCAGGTGAGCTGGAAAAATATCCTTGTTATTGACGTACCTTGTATTGTGAATTAATCCGATCAATTGAAACGCATCGCCAACATATTTCAATCCCTCAAATGCCTCGTTAATGATTTTTTCGTTCGACAGGTTCGAAAACAATCCATCGAAAAATAAAATGTGCTGTGAGTTGCGCAACGCGGCATCACGTTCTTTTCGGCTGCGGTGTTGGTAGGAGGCACGGAGCAATGAATATTCCGCGTGTTTGATCAACCACATCAAATGCAACGCTGTCTTCTGCCCCATAGATAAAATGTCGTTAAATGGGCGCCGATCACCATTCCAGATACCGGTATGCGAAAATTCCACTTTAGGATTAATGAAAATCTGTTTGTACACTACTTCTTTTATTAATTCCCGATATCCGCGCTTCTTACGTTCAAGTTCGGTATTGGTCGGCGCGTTAGCGCGCTCACCAGTAACTCGTTCTCTGTCTTCTATATCCGCTAACAATGATTCGACTACAGATCGGATGTGTACTTCGTCAGCTACTTTCGACTCAATGAAGAATCTGGCCTTCGGAGATTTTTTCATGACGCGATCCAAAAAATCAAGATTGCGCTCTGCTACCCTCGCAAAATCGGTCATATTCTTGATTGAGGCATTCTTACTCGCGTGTGCCAGCTCTTTCGTTTTTTGAAGATCGGCATTGCGTTCCTCGATCGTGTTACTTATTAAGTCGCGTAACGATTGAATTTCTGTTAGTTCCTCGATTGTATTGGCTGATTCGATCTTCGCTATCTCGAGTTCATGTAAACCAGTGATTTCCTTGTGACGCGCTTTCGCGCAGAAATCGGCGCGCTTTTCGCTAAATTCACGCTGAGCGTTTCGTTGACTCTGTTTCAACGCGCCAAGATGTTTCGTATCAACGGTTAGTGACGATATGCTAGCGTGCAGATTTGCGATCGCAGCTGAGATACTGTCCGATGTTCCAGGAGATTCACTGATGCAGGCAAATCTAATCTCCTCCGCGTACTTCTGCAAATCTGGATGAGTTCCCATCTCGCTGCGCATTCTCAATCGAATATCATCCGAGAAGCTTTCCAGTTTCGTCGCCTTGTCTCGGATGTTGAATGCCAACTCGTGCAGGTTTTCTACAAACGGTGCTAGCTTGCTAATCTGCCCATTGATATCTACAATCCTTTCGCGCGCGTCTTCCATAATGCGACTGGTTTCCAATTTCTTGGCTTTTGCATGGGCAAGAAGATCAGCTACATTACGATCTGCCATATTGCTTAGCAAATAGCGCGCTGCCCGCTCAAAATCGATGTCTTGCAAGCGTTGCTGGGCGTTGGCAAGCGCTGTCTGTAATTTCTGCAACTGCTCTTCGGCACCATTCATGAAAATGTGATGGCCGATGCCTTCAAACTCCATCGCTTTTTCAAGTTCAAATTTTTCATGCGAATACGATTGGAGAAGTGTGGCAAGTTGGCTACTGGCTGAAGTCATGGCAACTTCAAGTTCACAGTCGATTTTTTGCTTAAGATCGGCGAGCGTCGCAGTCAACATCTCAACGACAGGTTCAAGCAAATATATTTGGTGTTTTAAATTAGCGTATTTTTCCTCACCACCGGCGGCTTTGAATTCTCTAATGTCGTCCAAGGCTCGCAAAGCTTCATTAGACGACTGTTTTTCCAGAACAACGATTTTCTCGTTGATCTTTTTTATATCGATCTCCAACAATGGCACAGTCTTTTGAGTGAGCGTCTGCAATGTTTGCTTGCCCCCTTTTTTATTGAAAGCTTTTGCAGCGATGATCGATGACAGCGCTTCGGGAGACGCCTTTTTTTCAATATCTTTCAACGCAAAATTAAGCTTAGCTAATTCATCTTGCGCTTTCGTCAAATTCGCTTCGGCATTTCGGGAAAGTGCTGTTTTCGCACGCATGGCCTCAGCATAAAGTTCGCCACCTTCGGCAATGGTGGTTAGCTCGCTCTCAATTTCGACTCGACGCTTGAGATAATCATCAATTTTTAGATTTATCTGCGTTTTTTCTTCCGTGATCAAATCTGGATTGAGCAGTATGTCGACTTGGCGCGTGCGTCGTCCCACCAAGAACGTATGCGAAAGATCATCGACATTTACGACTTCACTGTCGGACACGAAATGCAAGAGAGGAGCGGAAAGGAAGACAGGAACCGTCAACTGTTTTTGCTCAAGAAGCTTCGTCGCGATCTGCGCGTCTTCGATATTTTTCAATACCGGTGCGGACAATGCCGAAGAGAACAACGTGAGCAGTGATGTACGTCGCGCCCCGTCGCTCGTTGCCTTTATGACGGAATTTAATCGTTCGTATGGGATTTTCGCAGCATCAAGAGAAAAAAGCGCTTGCGCATAGACGCGGTTGTCGGCGGCCCCAAATTTTTCGAGATTTGACAAGTCCGTCCGCCACTCGGCGACATCAGTATCGATTTGTCGTTTTTCCGTATGTAATTTGATTCGTTGTTTTGCGGTTTCATTTATCCATTGTTCCGGCGTCAGCAGAGGATGCCGTTCACGAAACAAGTGTAGACTTTCTACGCTTTCCAGGAGAAGCGAAATATTGGTTTCTTCAACGCTAATTTTTGCTCTGTGGCCGCGATCAACTTTGGCCGGATCAAGCAGAGAAGGATCTGCATCGCTGAAATATTTGTGAAATACCTCTACCATCGGGACGAGTTCAGTTAATTCAGATTTCAAAATAGTGGCATTGTTGAGTGCAAGACGCTTTTCTTCCCGATCTTTCGTGCAGTTCTTGACCTCGGTTCGAGGATCGAACATATCTGGGTCCGAGTTACCGAATAACTGTTCGTAAAGCGGCAAAGATGAGCGTAGGCGTTCGAATTCGGCCGTCGATTTTTTTACAACGTCAAGCACATTCGATTTTTCAAGTTGGTCAATTTGCAGCGATCGTTGTTTAGCTTTGGCCTCACTCAACGTCTTATCAGCAAGCTCTTTGCTAGCTGTTGCTGAAGAGTGGCTTGCCACAAGATCGGAATGCGCCTCGCCAATAGTGAGCGGCACATGATGTTTCGTTAACATTTTCCATTGTTCAAAGCCACCGGACAATGTGCCGACTTTGCTGATATGGTTTTCCAACATCTTCAGCATGTCAGAGGATTCGGATCTTGCCCACTGCTTGGCAGCTATAGGGTCGTCCCAATGATCTTGCAGAAACTCACTTTTTCGCTTAGCAAAGTCCACAAAAGCAGTCTCGTCCTCCTTCGCCTCGCGCTGCTCCGACAAAAGTGATTCAACTTTTTCCTGCCATTCTTTGTTTTCCTCTGCGGCCTTTTGTTGCTTCCCGGTGAGTGCAGTCACTTCAATCACTAACTTATTTCGCGCCTTACGATACGGATTGGAGTCAATTTCGCTGGCGGCAATACCAAATGACCGGCTTAATAAGTCCTCTACTCCGTCTAGCTTCGCATCTTTGAGGTTTGCGAGAGTCTGAATAAGCTCTTGGGCTGTCCAAAGGTTGTACCCCGTTAATGGGGAGCGCCTTCCTCCACGCCCATCTTTTTTGAGATCACGATATAAATCAATGACTTGCGGGTCATCGGTGGTTTCTTTGTCAGCCGTCATATCAAGACGAAAAGCTTTGAAATCACGAGATAAATCAATAATTTGCGACAATGCGGTGAAAGATTTTATTTTGTTCCGTTGAGCATAGTCGTTGAGTCTTGAGACTTCCAGCCCGCAAAGCTTTGCGAGGCCTTCGTCAGTAATCAACGCGCCTTCGCGTTTATCAATGAACATGTGCGATAAAGCTTGGAGAATTCGCTTATCTTTCCGCCAAACAGGGCTAGACGGAATCTGTGGCACGGCAGGAATCGGATGGCGCTCAGCAAGAATGTGGAGAATGGCGGCATCCTTAACCACTGTATCCAATTCTTGCTCAAATACATCATTTGTTCGAATGACTGCGTGCGCCTTTTCAAGTACTGGCTCAAATTGTTGTAATGCATTCTCAGCCTGGTCGAGTTGAATCTGACTCTTCGCGATTTCAGTGGTCGAATTGGCCGCGGCCATCAATGATCGAAGCAGGGTATCTTCAAAGTAAGTATCTCCTTTGGTGTCAGCTTCTGACCCCATTGCGTCTTTTAACAGTTCCGGCGCTATCGCCTGCCGAAAAAATGCTTCGTCAAAAGTTTCATCGTCTTCAGGTTTGATCTCCTTTAACATGGTAGATGCGTCCCCGGCACCTTTCAACTGGAAATCAACGTTTTGCCGAACCATTGCAACGTCCATAAAGAATTTTATTTCTTCCTGCCAGTCCTGGTTACGCCCCCACTTATTCCATTTGCTACCCTTAATTTTCTCAACCGAATTGCGGAACGTTTCGTTGCTAATCAGATTTAAACCACCTTCGGTTTTTTCATACACAGGCGCATCCGCCAACCACCCTTGGTATAGGTAGAAATGAGGATCACTGCCGTCCCGATTCCAGCACATGCCGATCACATATGGAATTCCCGGGAATTCGTCAGCCTCCCGCGTAATCAAGTCAGTTTGAAGGATATTTTCGCCGGGCGTCTTTTCGCCGAACTCGATTCGGACGTGTGTCCATCCTTTCTCTGCGGGTGCGCAAAGCGACATGACATTGTCTTTGAGTCGCGCATCTCTGCTTAACAGGTATAAACACGCTTGGGTTATGCTGGACTTGCCGTCGCCGTTATTGATCTGAACCGCAGTTGATTGGCCGCGCAACGACATCGTTACCCCTCGATAAAGAGGAGACCACTGTGTCGCCTCAGATTGGCCGCCAGCGCCAAAACCTTCTGAAAGCAAATTTGCAATTTCGATGTGTGTGATGACGGCCATATTATTCTTCCTCTTGAATTAAAAGCGTAAACGATGCCTGAGCGACGTCAGAACTTGGCATGAGTGGCGCAAGTTGCCTGTCAAAATTCAATTTCATCTCGGCGGCGGAAAGTAATGTTTGACGATATACATCTTCGTCCGTTGTTGATAACAATCCAGCTTCCGTGAGCAATTCCAGAAAGCCGATCACTGCGAGTTTGATCGTGCCGTCCGAGGTATCGGTGAGCGTCTTGTAAATCACATTGTTGGAAATGCTGTCAGGATCTAGCTTACGGACAAGATCGTTCACGTAAGCGCGCACAGATTCGATCAGAATCTCCCTTTCAAATATTGCATCGACGTATTTGAGCATTTCTGCTGGCGCACGATTCTTGCTGGTGTAAATCAAATCAAGATGAACAAACCATATTTGCACGAACCATATTTTTGCTTCCGCATCCGTTTTAATGCTACCTTTGCGCATTCTAGTGAGCAACTTTTCCAGACCAAAAAATGGTGTGGTGCTGTCCGGTTTGCGCAGCAACGCAAAGACCGTCGCTCCGACTGGGATTCCTGGCACTTCCGTGTCGCCCCACTGTCGCAATTGTAGACCTTGACCGTCAAGTATTTCCGCAAGCAAATTGCGCATGGAAGAGTCCGCGTCTCGTAGCAATACAGCGACTTCATTTTCCTCGCGGTTTACTTTTCGTCGGATAGATTTTGTTTCGACATATCGATGTCGCAGCAAGTAAGACTGCACTCGGCCCAATTCATTATTGTTCAATCTCGTTCTCCATAATCGAAATTTCCAAATCCGTGAAAAACAGCACTCCATCGGTTACATCCGCGTCGAGAAACGATCGTGTCAAACTAATCACTATTTTTTCGGTGATGGGTAGCGACTCTGGTGCCGAGAAAATACCAATTAAATCGCCGAGCGCCGAACCCTTGTCGTGCCAGAACCAGCCTTTTTCAATTGCATCCGAAAGGCGCAGCGGTGCAATGCGAAGTGCATCTACAATGTCGGTACCAAAACGGCTTAAAAAGTGAAGGTTGCCAATATGCGAAATAAGTTCATACCCATCGTGCGCAAATGATTGCGGCAACGACGGCGGAATCACCTTTTTAATCTTGATGGCATGTAAGCCATCCAAGGGAGAATAAAACGGTGTTTGTAGTTCCATCGCCCCCCATTGGCGCAACAGAAAATTCTCGACTTCTGGCTTCAGGGGATTCTTGACCTGGTGTATCGCGAATTCGAGAAAAGCGGGCGGTGCCGCGGCAGTGCGATCATTCTTCAACGACGCAGTGACTAGTTCTTGCACAACCCGGTTGAATACTTCAAGGACTTGACGTACACGGTCAAGATGACTGGATAGGCTGTAATAAGTCGAATCGATTGCATGATTTCCAGGGCTGTCCGCCCACTTCATGAATTCCCCCATCGTTGCAGGACTTGCCATTTCGTGTTCGGCCTGTTCAATAATTTCTAGCGTACCCTCAATCACCTTCCTATATCGATCAAAGTTGTCGATGTACTTATTCATTATTTCAGATCGTCCGCGCCGTTCCAATGCACTTCGAACATCGAGAATCGCTTCCCGCAATTCGCGTATGATCTCATCAGCAAATCCGGGCATTTCGTCAAAATCGCTGTTTTGAATTGCGTCCAAAAGATTGCAAGCGTCGCCGCGAATATATAGCGAATCTTTGGCTGCGTTTGACAGCCCGATAAATGATCTACCTGCTGAAGTAAGACGATATTCATCCGCGTAATCCGTCTTTTCAATAATCGCCGTGCCTCGCTTTTCAGACCGCAATGTCTTCGGTTGACTTTCATCCTCGCGACCTAGATACCAAATTTCAGTAGGCCGTCGCAATACGTTTAATACATATTGAACATCAATCTTGGCTATGCCAGGGCAATCCGAGAGTGCAGCATCAAAAAGCGCATCGAGATGTAGGTAATCATGACTGGAGGTCTGGTCGAGGGAATATAGCCGCGACACGACAGCAATGCCGATTGCAAGGTACTGGCCGTCGCCATTCGCATTGCGCGTTTCCGTCGTGAATTCCGCCGGTTTTCCATATTCCCGACGTGAATCGTGCAAATCAATAAATCTTGCAACTGCTGTAATAAGTTGAATTTCCGCTGGCAAGCTGGACGCTGAAAAGGTCATATATTCAATATGTCAATATAATTTATATACCCATACTCTCATGAGTATAATTTATATGTCAATATAATTTTTATGCTATTATGCACTTATGAAAGATATCGCTATAAAACAGACTTCAGGAATTTCTTGGAGTGCCCTGCAAAGACTTCGATTTATAGATTTCCGACTCTGCTGGGAAGGCCGAATTAATCGAGCTGATTTAATGGAAACCTTTGGTGTTTCCATTCCTCAAGCCTCGCTTGATCTTCGCGAATACATGGAGCGCGCCCCCGAAAATGTTGACTACAATAAGAGTCAAAAATTCTATTTTTCAACTCCAGCATTTAAGCCAATTTTTATAAATCCAACTGCAGAAAGCTATTTCGAACAGTTGATCGTCAAAGAAAAAGACGACTCCGACGTTGAGCGTGGCAGCATCCTCGGATCTAAACCTGAATTTGATGTATTGCCGTCGCCGGAGCGCCGGGTAGAACCGTTAACCCTTCGTTCGATCATTCAATCCATCAATACCAGTTCTGCTATAGAAATAAAATATCAGTCGATCAGTACTGATTTGGCGGGGTATCGATGGATAGAACCCCATGCGTTTGCGTCTGATGGTATGCGGTGGCATGTGCGCGCCTACTGCCAGCAACGTGAAAAATTCCGCGACTTCGTTTTAGGCCGCATTCTCGACATCCGTGAGAGTCGCCGCGCTACAGCAGATCCAGCATCCGATAAAGAATGGACGGAATATGTTCGAGTTGTTATAGCGGCAAATCCCCAACTGCCGACAGGACAAAGACAAATAATTGAGCGGGATTATGCTATGACCAACGGCACGGCTGAAATTGTGGTTCGGCGTGCGCTTTTGTTTTATATGACACGACGACTTGGTGTTGAAGAAGGCATAGAAAAATCGCCATCAGCACAACAAGTGATCATCATGAAAATTTTGCCGATAGACAGATGAAATACGGAAAAGCAAATAGAGTTGCATAGCAAGCATTTGAGAATGCTAGCAACCAAATCCGGTAAGTCGGGTTTTAATTGCTGCATTCACTTCTGCTTCAGTTGTCCAGGATTCGTCTACAGCCTGTTCGATGCAACAAAAAAGAATGTGATCAATTTGAGTTAATTGGTCCTTCGCGTTTACTCTCAATTCTGCAAAGCTGCTACCGCTATGCACGATCTTATTTCTTATTTTATAGAGCTGGTCAAATGAGTTGAGATATTCGTCAAATCGAAATTTATTGCCGCCGCTGGCAAATGCTGCAATATGCTGTCGATGTTGCGGACCATTCTTTTTTCCCACAAATGTACAGGCATCTATCGTAAAGACGAGAGAAAGGAATCTCATCTCATCGTTTAACAAAAAGAAAGACTGCCCCCTCATTCGAAGTGCTGAGCGAATATGCCCCTCTACCTCGTTCGCCACGATCCCGGATGCAATTTCAGCGAGTTGGTCATTGCTACTACTGGGACTATTGTCCAGTTCAAGACCCAACCAGACATTATTTGCTTCAAACACTTGTCCTTTTGCCGTTACCTTTCTCCACTTCAAATTTTGAGTTTCGGGCATTAAGAAAGCGGTTCGAAACTCCTTGCCGGCAATAACACCAGCATGATTTGGAGTGTAATGAGGAGTACGGTAGTGACAATAAATGTGACGCAATACATCTAAAACTCTGTCAGCATGCTCTGTGATTTGAAGGACCAATGGTTCATACTCGCAAGTTCCTGCGCCTACTGGAAAAAATAAACTAGCATCTACTTCAGTGACTCCTTCAATCAACGGATATGCGAGTAATTGTGCGAGTGAACCAGCAGGAGCAGTAAATGGATTCCAGTCGGTGTCCATATCAATCCCTTCGATATCTGACAAGCTTCGCCCCCAAGGGTGTGAATTTACAGGTCGCTCCCTTGGAATGACTGGCCTATGAATATTGTAAGGGCCTAACTCCACGATATCAGGCCATTGAAGAAGCTTGTCCACCGGCACAAGGTAGCGTACACGCACCATTCTTCCAGCGTGCAATTGTTGAACCGCTTCCTGCGCATTTCCTGAAGGACCATCAATTTCTAACCACTCAAAACAGAGCTTGAGATCGTTCAATGCAATCTTTGGATCGTATGTTTTATTATTTATAGTTAAACCATCTCCTTCTGGAAAAGGGCTTACCCAGTATCCTTTGCTTTGTAACAATTCCAATGAAGATTTGAGCAAATGTGAGCATTCTTCTGGCAGCGGCGGGCACCAAAGCAGATTTGCACTGACATTCTCATATTGGTGGAGAAGAACAGACTTTATCTTCATTTCTATCCCTTTGAGATCGAAAAAAGTGTTAATCGCTTGTATTTAGGGAAAATATGCGTTTCCCGTTGGCCGAGGTACTGCGCGTAACTCAGTCATTTTCTTTCCCCCCAATCTTCTTCGATTCCAATTGCGAATGCAGCAAGCCCAAAGACATGGTGTTGTAGACCCAATAAACTGTGAAAACCACTGTGTGCCGCATGCGCGACTTTCCAGCGCCAGTTTATCAATGCTAGAGGATGTAGCTAGATATCTAAATGCAAACAGGAAATATACCTAGTACCCCACTGTCAGCTTCCGTTGCAAAAAAAACACACAAAAATAAATTATCAATTTATTACATTTAAATATCAAATAAGCATGGTAAGTTGACAATTACAAATTGTTACGTTTTGCCGCTTAAATTAACTGGCAACTTATCGGGGTATTTATATGAAATTGTGGATTAGAAAAATTGACGGGAAAACATATGCAAACTGAATGGCGTTATTTACCAATTATAAAATGGAAGCGTGGTGAAAAAGATGCACTTCGCTTTTTGACTGATCAACATTGGGATGGAGTAGTACCACTTATAGAATTTCAACCAATTTCTGCAGCACCTGACGGAGTCTCACTAAACCAGGCACTACCTGAATATGTTGAAAAAATTTCTAAAGAGATAATTAAATCTATACCAGAGGATCGAGCAATCGCGATTGATACTGTTTATGTCAGCACTGGTTTTGCACGTCAGGTCGCGCTACTTTTGGCTGTATGTCGGCGATTACAAAAGCTAGTGCCAAATCGGGTTATCCCCGCAATTCGTGCAAGTCAACTTGACGCATTGTCTCTACTTACTACAAAGCAAGTAGAGACGTTGAAAAACATGCCAGAAGTTATTTTACGATTACAAACTGACGAATTGGCGCCAACCCAAATAGGACCATCACTGGATGCTTTAGCAAAATTCGTCAAACGGAAAGCAATCCATTTGTTACTTGATCAATACTCCTTAGTCGGTAAAAATCATGCTGATGGTCAAGTATTTATTGCCCCTTATCTATTGGCAACAAGCTCCAGCGTCTGTGCTAGCGTTACGTTAGCGGGAGGATCATTTCCTATTAATCTGACAGGAAAAAAACAAGGTGTAACAGACATACCTAGAGTGGAATGGAAAATTTGGCTTGAGTTAGCAAAAGAAAAGTCATATCCAAAACTTCGCTTCTCCGATTACACAGTTTCGAATCCAGCACCTCAAGATGAGGATATAGATCCGAAAAATATGAATCCATCCATTGCAATTCGCTATGCAAGCGATGAATTTTGGCGCTTATATAAGGGGGGAGGTTTCAAAAAAGGCTCGCCTGGAGTACTGCGAGCACTCAGCAAGCTGTTGATAACTGATCCCATTTATGGAGGAGAAGGATACAGCTATGGTGATAAACAATACATGAACTATTCCAATGGGACTGGGAAAAATGGAATCCCTTGGACTTGGCGAAGAGATGCAACAAATCGCCACATTGTACTGACAATAAAGACTTTAAACGGCACGCCTTAATAAGGTGCTGGAAACATTGTTTTTTATAGTGTCCAATGGGAACGAGTTCGCAATGTGCTCCCATAGATCATGAGAAGATGGCTGCTTTGGTAGCATAGCGCTATTGTTCTCAACCATTGCTAAAGCCTCATCTTTCCATAACATGGAGGCAAGACTGAATGAATCCTGCCTCTGGTTTGAACAAGCCGTGCGTATTTTATCAATGCGCACGGTTTGATCGCTGTTGCGCTGAGCTACGGACAAACCCCACCAAGAAGGAATCGCAGTGAGTGCAGCTTCGATATGTCGAGGACCGCAAACCAAATGAATTTCGTCAAAAATCCTATTGTAGGCGTGGATTTGATTGGGAAACCTAGCGAAAGAATCCGCGTCACTTTTGATTTCATACCCAATCAATCTTTTACCAATAACCGCAATATCTATTCTGGCTAAACCTCGCTCCAGTCGCAATTCTTCTTGCACCCGTGCACCTACATCTTCCCATCCTTTTAAAGACTCAAGTAAAGCAGTCCTAATTTCCTGCTCTGAGATCAGAGAAGATGGTTGAATTTGATTTGTGCTTGCAACTATGTTTTTCATGGCTGTATTATGCCAAGTATGCCAAGAAAAGCAAGAAACATTGATCCGAATGCAGCAATCGCAATTGCAAAAATTAAGCGATATTGCGAAACCAATGGTGTTTCGGTACTAGCCCTATCTAAGAGCGCAAATGTTGCTCAATCTGCTCTGGCTCGCTTTGTTAACGGTGAGCGAAAATCCATTACCCCCGCGGCCAAATTTACATTAACTTGGATAGATAATCGACATAATCAGCATAATTGGCATAATGAATTAGTGCACAACGATAGTACGGACAGCCACGGATGCCGTATCATTGGCGATGCAATCAATTCCCTCTGGGACGGACGACTTCAGAGTGCAGAGGTAATCGCATCCTTGGTACTGGCTCTGCGACCAGCAATTGATATCTTAATTGGCCAAAAATCAGGTGGCGACAAGGAATAACATGACCATCTCCTCCTCAAAAATCTTATACGACAACCTGAAGGTCTTTGGGTTGACACGCGCTCAAATAAGAAAACTTCTACCCGAGTGGTGGTCCCCTGATGCAGAAAAGCATCCTGACGGACTTGCCGAGTTGTGCATGCTGATAAGTCGGAGACTTAGTTTAGATCTCAGTGCTTTACTTAAGGGAGAGGTTTTACGTAAAAGCAACGCAGTAGCTTTAGCTTATAAACATAGTGCAGCGGCTACTCCTCAGTCACTACAAGGTGCAACATCCATTGCGTTATCTTTAGCGGAAGCTATTTGCGCAACCTTAACTGACAGGCCCTACGTCCCACCTGGTTCAGCAACCGATTTCGTAAAACGAATTCGAGCAAAGGGCGGGCTAGTCAGTTTGGAGTCAATGATCAATACATGTTGGACTGCCGGTATTCCTGTAGTCCCTATGTCCAACCTTCCTGTAGGACTGCGGAAGATGGACGGAGCAGTTCTCAAAATTGGCGAACGCCCCGTTATTTTGATTTCCAAGAAGCGCACATCTCGGGCCTGGCTTGCATTTATTCTTGCACATGAAATCGGACACATCGGATGTATGCATCTTGAAAAAACCGGTTCAATCATTGATGTCTCATTACAAGAACAAACGACGTTTGACACTGAGTCTTCCAATGATTTGCAAGAAAAAGAAGCGGATGAATATGCTTTGAATTTGCTCGGGGGGGCGGCCGCTGAAGACATTATTTCAAAATGGCCTTCTTGGATTTCTCCAGTGGAATTGGCAGTTCGTGCAAGAGAAGCGCATTCGAGCGTCTTTATTGAAAGCGGACATTTAGTTCTTCGATATGCATTCAGAACTAAGAGGTGGTCGGAAAGCATTACTGCGCTTCATTTTTTGAGTGAAGACTCGGACGCAGAAGGCGTAATGAGGCAGGCGCTACTGGATAATCTAGATTTGAACCTTATTGCAGAAGATCTCAGAGACCTAGTAGTGCAGATAACCGATATCGGCTCTTACCTAGCCGAATAAGGGAACGCGCCTATGTTCTATATTGATGTAGACGCGCTATGCAAGTTAGCCCATTGGGGCATACTTCCTGACCTTCCGTTATTGCTGAATAGTTCGTGGGATCAGATGGCTACCGTTTCATCGTTACGATATCGTGTTGAGCGTGCTATTAAGTCTCCCGATGGAAAATTATTTAGGACAAAGGAAGCAGCAATATCTGCCAATGATTGCATAAAAAAAATGGCACAGCCTGGTTGCCCAGATGAAAATCTACTGGTCCAACTCGTAGAAATACCACAAGTTAATCCTGGGGAAGCCGTGCAGTTAGCATTAGCAGCAATGGACCCAAATGGAATTTTTATTACTGGAGACAAGCGCGCACTTAGGGCGATTGGCACCCATCAATTGTCTTTAAAATTTACTGGCAAAGTCATTTGTGTTGAACAACTGCTGATGTGCTGTCTTGATCTGAAAGGACGCGATTGGCTTTTATCACATGTATGCCCGATGCGAGAAATTGATAAGGCGGTATCAATAGTTCTGGGTAGCCGATGTGATGCTCAACCCGATGACCTCAAAACAGGACTAGAGTCATATATTAATGAAATTCGATCTTTTTGTAACCCACCATTGTTGGCGAAAATTAATGCATTATAAATTCAGACTTCGCATACCGAATTTATAGTGGTTTCGGGGAAAAATGTTCACCACATTCTAATAATATTCAGTTGCGCAGCAGACAGTATTGAAGTCGCATAAAATAGTTCTGAATTGTAGTAACCAACAGCATTTTCCGAGAATTTCTTCATATGATCCGACACTATCTGTAAGATTGAGCAGCAACTATTCCACCTGAAACCGATTCCGCCAATTCACAAATTTTTCCGTCAAACGCCTATACCAATCAGGCGGCTCAGAAAAATCTTTCAACAAAACATTATATCGAACCGCACCGCTACGCCAGGCATGCTCCAATCTCACATCCGGTAACACCATCAACCACATAGCAAGCTGAAGCAAATGGTGCCTCTCTTTAATTGGACGCATTTCCAAAGAAATGCGTCCAGTGGCTAAGCGAATATCAGAGCATCCAATCTGATCCAGCACAAAATCCCGCAAGGACACATGCCGATATTTTGAAGTTAAAATCATGCTCAACTGATGCAATACAGAATATCGTCCCAGGTCCCACTTGTCATAACCTGCATGACCTGGGTCAAGCACGTCGCATGCGTTCTGCAATAAAACAGTAGCATCGCGATCATAGAACAATGGTTCTACTGCAGGAGCAGCCCTCAGATCAAATCCGCACTCATGGCAATATGCAAGCCTACCAGCATCAAGTGCATCGACGTTCATGATATCGATCCGGTGAAAGGCTATAGCAGCAGCACACTGTGGACAACGGTCCAGCATCATTGTTTGGTGCTTAGTGCAAACTGTATAAAAAGCGATGCGCCATCGCTTCCTGAAATAAGGAATGCGATCCTCAGCTAGACAGGTGGGACAGCATTGCAATCCGTACCCCTCCCGCTTGCGATGGTACAACTTGAGAGCGAGTATCCATTGCAATCCGCCCGACACTTTGAATTTTCGGTAAAGCAATCCTTCATAGGAACGCAGTGTCGTATTCCATGTAATCTGTGACGGGGTCGCCGTCCGCTGGCTTAATTCGTCAATCAACCATGTTGGCGCCAGGCGGTCCATGTCCCGGTTCCAGATTTGGCGTTGATTGCCAAATATTAAATTACAGAAAGTCTGAACCTTCAAGCCGTGACCGTGAGCTAATCGCACCAGCCAGCAAGACAACAATTCGTCCGGCAAAGGCTTATAGTGAATCGGCCATAAAGATTCAGTGATTCCTTTCATGATGGATTTGGGCGTTTATACTGCTTGCGCTTAGATGGCGGCACCCAGCGTAGGCTATTTATGCTATCCATTGTGATTTGTTCCGTCTTCTTACGGATCGCATCAATCGCAAGTTCCTTCACCAGATCGCAAGCGTCGCCCAGTGTTCCTTCACTTCTATTATAGATAGACAACATCGCAGCCGGATCTTTCAGATTCGAGGGCTTCTTCAGCGGCGTCCTTAATTCCAGGGTCGCGAGCACGCCCCCAAATTCATTGTTTGCCTTCCAAAGTGGTAATTCCTCTGGTGTGAACCGACTGGACATTTGAGGATCGGTATTAAAAGCATTGTAAGCATCCTCTGTGCCCGCGGCGACCATGACAACCTTGGTTTCATTGCCGATACTCTTTAAGGTATTGCGAAACTCTCTTTGCCTATTGGTGCTACCAGCAATCAGATTGTGAATCTCATCAATAATTAGCATGCGTACATCCATCTGGCGAAAGAGTCGCTTGATCTGAGAGTACTTCTCTGAAGGAGATGCTGTGGGTTTGTACGGCGCCATCAACTTATCCAGGATGCGTGCGTAAAAATCAGCGATGTCAGGTTTGTTTGGAGCGTCAACCATCACTACAGGACAAATAGTCACTTCACCTGTTGGATCTAAATCAGACTGATGCAACTCCATGAATCGTTCAAGAATAGATGTCTTGCCGTTGTACGAAGGTGCAACCAAAAGCATGTTCGGCATGCGCGTGATGCGTGGATACGCCAACAAATCTTCCATCCTTGCTAAAACCCGCTTGGCATCGGCATATCCCAGCCATGAACCTTTGCGTATCGCATAAATACGTTGCTCGTCACTTTGCAGGATTAGCGCCCGCGCATTCTCATTTAAATGCGGATAAGGATTCTCTTGCGCCATCAGTCGTCATCCAAGGGTTTCACAGCGTCCGGATCGTAGCCACGAATTGCGGGTGGGAATTCAGAAGGTGCTGTTTGGGTAACTGTCGGTAAATCTTCTTTCTTCTGCTGTCTCGCCAATTCGTGCTGGGTCAATCTTTGAACAGCGCGCCTGGCTGATTTTGTTTTTTCAGCTGCATCTTTCTCCAATTCACGTTGCTCATTCAGTAAAGCAAAAGTGGCTTTTTCATTGTCGCGAGTAATGCCTCTTTCGTCTGCTTTTCTGTGTGCTTCTCGTAGTTCCCAAATACTTGCTGGCGGAAGGCTGACATCACGGTAAGGAATGGCGAAAAATCTTTGGGCAATCTCATCAAAAAAATATAGTGTACTAATGTCTCTTGGGTCTCGATGAAACCGAAATTTTCTTTTATGCTTTTCAAACTCAGGGTGCTCAGCATTGATCCAAGGGCGAAGCACATCATGATAATAATGAACATCGTCAATCAACACGCCATAATTTTGCACTGTCCGCTCAATGAAAGGCATGAAGTGTATTCGCAAGCTCTCTTCATCCAGCCGCCTCGCGGGATATCCACGTCCTGGCTTATCCTTAGTACCTAGCAATCCCTCTCGCCATTTGGTTAATGGTGTTGTACCGATCCCTTTATGTATATTGCGGTGGTATCTGGCAAAAAATAGCACCAGCCACTTCTCCAATTCGCTGAAGGTCATGCAAGCGTTTCCTTCGGAATCGTAAGTGCCTTTTTCATCCGGGCCGGAGAAGGTCGAACCTTTGAGTGTTTTCAGTCCCTCAGAAACCGTCCCCATGAGACGCTCGATATGCCCACCATAACGAGGCTTCTTTACGGGGCGTAAATGCAAATCTATATCGTACTCATTGCATGCAAATTTCAACATATCACCACGGAATTCCCTTGCGTTATCCATGTGCAAGATTCCCATGGTGCCCCAGCATGGCCAATCTGTGGTCGTGATACCCAAACGATTCAACCACTTGTCTTTCATTAAGATCGCATGAGATATACACATCCCTGCTGACATTGCCGACGGCGCATCCAATGATAAATACATTCCTAGACAAACGCGAGTATGGACATCAATGGCTAAGGTAATCCAAGCACGGCGAATGGATTTACGGTAAATGTCGTCAACAATAATGACGGGCAACACTGTATGGTCAATTTGTACCAGTGACAGTGGCCAATCAGCGTCGGGAATTGTCCCCTTAATTGGATCGAATTGATCGTGTGCTTTTGCCTCGCCTTCACGTTTCTTGACACGTTCGCGACCGTTGGTTTTTCCCAAGCGAATGCGTATCGTATTTGCAGCAGGCAACGGCAAATTGGCATTGAAACAAAGGCGTCTGATTTCTTGTATGGTGGACGCAATGGTATTTTTTTGCTCTACATCGTAGAAAGTGTCAATCGTCCTGGCGATGATGGTCTCAACTTCGGCGGAAAGCCTTGCTTTCCCTTTTCCGCCTCGCTCTGCATAATTCGGCAGCAAAGATGATACTAATTCAGTATGTCTATATGCCGAAACCCACCTGTAAATAGTCGCCAGGCTGACGCCTGCCTCATTCGCAATCCGGACGCCAAGTGCGTCATTACGTCGATAGTCCTTATTGAGCATCGGCTCTATCAAGCGCTTACGTTCTTCGGCGACGGTCCAATCCGCCGTTGAAACTGTAGATAGATCACGTTCAACAATGGGTTCAGCATCACGACTTTTTATCGCCCTTGGCGGTTCCACATCCCCAATTTTCAGCAACACCTTTTCGCCCGAGCCTACTTCTTTGGCAAGAACCAGATTCACATCTGCAAGAGACAGGACCACATAGTCCCGTCCGTGACTTGAAATCAATGCCCCTTTATTTATCCACAGGACTGCACGCTCTTGCTTTCGCATCACGCCCCCGGAGATAGACGTAATAAGGTTTGGTAGTCAATCAACTGATTCCAGTCAGCAATTAAGTCTTTTTTTAATATCGCGTGCCATATGACAGGGAGCCAGTGCAATTGAGCATCGTCATTTGGCGCAAGCCGTTGAAGGATGTCTTTGAGACGGAATTCGCCGTTATATGAAGTTGCTATACTGATGAGTTGGTGACGATCACTCCCGTCTGGCTGAATGTTTCGATACTCTCTCAAGAATTTGATATTTTGAAGGCGCTTTGTTCGAATATCGACTTGCGTTGTTATTCGAAATTCCCATCCATGCTTACGTGCATACTCATCTGCAAGTGCAAATTTGGATTTATATTTTTCGCGGTTGCGTTCCAAGTCGTCGGTATGCTTCACTTCAGTAAGTACTGGAACTGGAATTTCGCCCGTTAGAGGGTTGGGTTTGTAATAAATCAGCACATCTGGTGTGTAACCCTTGGGTACGCCAGGCACTGGTATTGTGACTTCCTGCACCTCAAAGCGCTCAACGGTTTCGTCAAAATCAAGGAGCAGGAGAAACTCCTTTTCTAGGATGGACTCAAATCCAGCCATTTGGTCATTTTTTTGACTTGCAAAACTACCGGTGACAGATAGGTAATTTTTAGGTATTTTACGCGCCACTATATTTTCCCCGTCAGAAAATAGGTATCCGATACTTTAAGACTTGAATATTTATAACACAGCAATTAGCGCATTGCCAATCAGCAAGTATTTTTGCAATTTTGTCGAATACATATTACTGCGAACATTAAATCCCTCCAAGCATAACTGTCGCTTGTCAGGCTAATTTTCAGAACGTTTTAGGTAAAGCTCGCGCTATAAGGAGAACAAGCTCTTGGCCGCAACTCTCGCGGAGGGATTGACTACAAAAACTCATGTCTGCCTGGAAGGCTTGGGACAAGCAGTCCGTTTCCCGCTTACGGGTGGTCGGTGCCATGATGTAACGCAAGGAGAAGCGTTGATCAAAGGCCTGCCCCCCACTTAAGCGGTACTGTCAGTTATTTATGAGTGAGTTCAATGACGACTTTCCTGTCATACATATTGCTATTACGGTCGGCCAGCTTGGCTCCGAATCCAGCCACACTCTTCACTTCAATGGTCGATCCAGCGCTATCATCAAGCACGCTGGCCGTCCAAGCTGCGCGTGCAAATGACAGGAACTGGTTGCCATCTATTGCAGAGTTAGCACAATTGGCGGTGCCAGCTGCCAAGGTTTGTTTGCTTTGATAACTCAGGCTCATGCCCGTGCGCTTCGAGCTCAATTGTGCGCCGGTAAAAGGCAAGTGGCCCTCGAGGCGAAGCCATTTGTCCGCTTGTTTGCATGAGAATTCATTGGACGACGCGAAGCCTTGGATATCGGCCACATATTGCGCACCCCCGGCCTTGCTGGCTCGCACGATCAAGGCAAGCACATTGAATGCGGCAGCGTCTTGATACTTGCCATCGTCAAAGCGCGGTACTTCGATTTCAAAGCGTTGTCCAACTAAACGACGGCACACCAGCCATGATGGCAACTGGTCACATAGATCTTGTGCGCGCGCGGATCGGAATGGTCCGCCGATATAAATCTTGTTGTCCGATTGTGCTGGCGCCACGTTCACGTTTTGGATGGAGTTCTGCTGGACGCTGACCTGGGTGGCTTGAATCGAGGCCAAGTTTACTGATTCAACTGCATTTTTCAACATCGAGGGCTGAGTCTGAAAGGTATTTTGTGGCGGGACTCCAGCCGCCCCCCCGATCCACTCAGCTACTGTATTGGAACTGGCCGCGAGTGCGAGTGCAGCGACGTCCGCTTTCATCGGTGGACTTGCCACCAACTTGGTGTCTGTTTGATTGCCTTTCACCAGTTCAATCATGTTCACCGGCGTGAGAGCAAGTCCTGCAGCCCATTCATGTCCTACGTACGTGCGAAATATCTGGCCTTCATTCATTAATTTCGTCAAGGCTTGCGTATTCTCATCTATCTTATTTGCCACCTGTTCATCTGTGAACGAAACCTTTGACTGTTTGCCATCCCCCTGCTTATGAAGTAATTTGATGGTTTGGTGATCTATCTCAGCTTGTTTGTTCTTGGACTTGTCATTTACTATCGAGGCGATAGCTGATTCATTCTTCGCATGTTGCGCGATCTCCGACTGCTCCTTTTCCGCGTGTTCTTGTGTCAGCTGAATTTTTGCCTGCTGTTCTCGCACAATCTTGCATTTCGAGGAGAGAGCCGCTCTGAATTCATCGCCAATCTCATTATTGCTATTCGCGTAAACCGCTTTTGCCCATGATTCTTCCAGCATCGGCGCTAAATAGACGGACTTGTTCTTGGAGTTGTCAGCCATGCGTTCACAGGCCGCCTGGGCCATCGCAAATGTAAGACGCCGCATATAGAGTCCGCCTGCATCGCTAACCTTGCAGACCAGTTCTGCGGTCACGTTGTCGAGGCCATCTTGTATCTTACCTTTACCGAAAAACAGGCCAAGGGAAATGGCTCCATACACTTTGTCGTCAGCTTTATCGAGCAGCTTTTCTGCCCTACTAAGTGAAGCATCAATACTATTGAGTGATCGGTGCGAAAGTTCGTAATAGACATTATCGAGAATGGCATCGCGAGTCGCCATTGCTATATCGCCCGTCAGGCTGCGACCAGCGTTGCTGATGAATATCTTGGCATTTAACAGTACCCGTTTAGCATCAGCTAAAAGTTGAATTTCATCACTTTGTCCAGCGGCTAAAATGTCTTTCTCAGCAGTCTCAATGAGAGACCGAAGTTCATCAAAATGTTTCCGAATTTTGTCAAATTCGTCGCTAATTTTCTTAATCTGGACTTTTCCATTTGTGCTAAGTATGACCCCCGCATACAAGTTAACGCACTTATCAACGCGATCGCAATTGTCTTCGTTTTCTTTCCAGTTTTTTTCAATCGATTTAAAATTCGTTTGGATCACTAACATGGCGTCACGAATTTCGTTGATTTTCTCCTGCACAGCTTTCTGCACCTTTTCTTTCTCTGACTCTATCTTGAATGGTGCATTCAATACCTTAATGTCCTGAAGCCCACACAAAAGTACCGATTGGAGTTTCGTTTCACCTGGATCCAGCGGGGAAATATCGCAGTTCATTACTTCACCCAACAGGCGAGTCTTGATGTTCGCAATGAATGCTTCCTTGGAAGTGGCTACATATCCGGCCTGATTGGCCTGGATCTCCTGGCAAGCTTTGGCAACAGTCAGGTCGCTCTTAATCTGGTTCGTGAGCATATTGCCGCAACCAGACAGAGCTATCAAAGGGAGCAGGCACACCATTCTCCACGGATAAAGTTGCATACTTCCTCCTGACAGTTGAATTGTGAGATCGATTATACGAAATTATTATATTAACAATGTTAAATTTTTAATTTTTCGTATTGCAATAACAACATTGTGCTATGGCTGATCGTCGCGCCAACGACGCCCAAAAGACTTGTTGCAACCAGGTGCTACATGCTGAAACTCCAAATTTTTTCGTAAAGGACGTAAGGCCAGATCTTGTATCACTATTTCCCTTGAGTACCTCATCGGTACACATACCTCCGAAGCAAATTAGGCCGGTATTCGCCTTGATGAAGATGATCTTGCTCAGTATGAGGTTGACTAATTTGGTAAGGTCATCTGGCAGGACGGATATATCTTTCCCAGATGCCTGCAATTATTGTTGACGTGCTACGTTTGGACGCAAGTTGAACATAAAAATGCTTTTAAGTTAAATTACTTGATGCTTTTCTTAATTGGCACGATTTTCAGCAATTTTTGAAACATAAAACATTCTCACTAATTACTGATTCTTTTCTCATTTAATTATGAAGTATATTGATTGATTTAGACCTTATTTCTCAATATCTTCTGACTGTTCTCAACGGATTTGAAGGTTTAAGAATAGAAGTACAAAAAAACGGCTCATTATTTTCAGGATAATGGGCCGTTTTTTCATCTATACATTCAGGTTACATAGATACTTTACCGCCGAGCTGAAAATTTATTTAATCGACGAATACACTACTCTGTTTGCTTCATCCCTTTGAGACAAGTTTGAAAAAATGCGTTGAAACCTCCAAAAACGCTTAAAGAACCCAATCGTGACCAACTCTATATGTGAATCACAAACAATTTCCTATGCTGGCTCCTACTTGTCCAATGAGTTTTTTCATGAATAACAACGGTTTTTTGATAAGATTGTCCCAATACACATATAATCTAGCTATTTTTCAGAACTTTGGAGTTACAAAAACCTATGCCAACTGCGGTCTCATTATTTAGCGGATGCGGCGGCTCGGATTACGGTCTGCGCCAAGCAGGCTTTGACGTTCTGATGGCTAACGATATTCTTCCGTACGCACAGGCAGTTTATGTGGCAAATATGCCAGAAACTGATTTTCGGCATTGCGATGTGAGACAAATCAATTCTTTTCCTGAAGCCGAATTATTAGCTGGCTGCTATCCGTGCCAAGGCTTTAGTCAGGGTGGAGTTAGAGACGCGGATAGAAAGATAAATTTCCTCTACCGAGAATTTCTACGGGCTTTAAAATTAATTAAACCCAAAGCATTTATCGTTGAGAATGTTTCTGGTATGACCAGGAGCACATTTGAGCACCTTTTGAAAAATCAAATAATCTCATTTCGTCTTGCCGGGTACAGAGTGTCTTGGAAAGTTCTGAATGCAGTCGACTTCGGCCTAGCTCAAGAAAGGAAGAGAATTTTCATAGTAGGTATTCGTTCAGATATAAATGAAGTTTATGAATTCCCTGAACCAACACATGGTGAAAATCGTACCCAACCATACGCAACACAACAAGACATCATTGGAAATTTGCCAGAATGGCCATTGGGGGATTTTTGCGAGGATGCATTCCATTGGTATTACTTATCTCGTGATAGACGCAGGAATTGGAACCAGCCAAGCAAAACCGTAGTGAGCAATATGAGACATGTTCCATTGCATCCTATGAGTCCAAAATTAATAAAATTAGGACCAGATGAATGGAAATTTGAAACTAACGCTCCTGCCAGAAGGCTTTCATATAGAGAGGTGGCACTTTTACAGGGTTTCCCAATGGACTACGTTTTTCCTGAGGGATTTTCTTTAGCAAAGAAATACGAGGTCGCAGGTAACGCCGTACCTCCACCTTTATTTCGCGCAGTTGCAGATGCACTGCCGAATATTTGGAACTAAAAACATGACCTCCAGAACAATTGAATTTAAGTCAATCGCTAAATTATTGTTAGACGAGGAGAATCCCCGCCTGCCAAGTACTGTCCAAAATAGTCCGCAAAAGCAAATGCTAAATTTCATCGCTAGAAAGGGTGGAATTGAGGATTTGATGAGTGCGATAGGAGAAAACGGTTTTTTTGGAGGTGAGGCGTTAGTTGTGTATCAGAATGCCAAAGATGCGGCTGGTTATTACCGCGTTATAGAAGGGAATCGCCGACTTACCGCGGTCAAATTACTGAATGACCCGTCTCTTTGCCCAACAAGACCTAGTATCGCCGCATTGGCAGCCGAAGCAAAACATAAGCCAACCGAATTGCCAGTCATTATTATGGCTAGCAGGGTTGAAGTTTTGCCATACTTAGGCTCTAGACATATTGTCGGAGTAAAACAATGGGAACCACTAGCTAAAGCTCGCTACATGAACCAACTTTTGGGGGAGCTCACTAGCAAAAAAATGCCTATTAAAGAGAGGTATAGATCTATTGCCGAATCTATAGGAAGTCACAAACGAACAGATTACATCAAAAGCAATTTGGATGCTCTGGCAGTTTACAAAGTCATTGAAGAGAATAATTTTTTTAACGTCGAAAATTTAAACGAGGAGTCAATCGACTTTGGTACTTTGTACACAGCACTCCCTTATGATGGAATTGGAGAGTTTGTTGGTGCTTCAAAATATATTGGAAAGACACAGACATATGACAGCACAAATCCAATTCTTAATCAAAATCTTCTTAATAAAAAAAATATTGCCAAACTCACAAAATGGTTTTTCGAAAAGAATGAAGACGGCGAAACTATCTTAGGTGAATCAAGAAACATAAGCAAATTCAATCAAGTATTAAAGTCCCCAGAAGCATTAAGACAATTAGAACAAGGAGCTACGCTTGATACAGCATACTCATTCACTCAGGGGACAAATAACGAATTTGTTGAATTCATGCAAAAAGCAAAAAGCCACCTACAATCAGCAAGCTCTATTATGGCCAACACAACTCCCGATAAAGGAAATTTGAAACTAGCCGAGCAAGTTTTTGAGCTTGCAAAAACAGTACGCGCAGTCATGCAAACAAAACAGAATTCCAGTGATGACTAAATTTGTGCGTGGGGAAGTTCCCAAAACGAGGCCATTCCAATTTGCCGATCTAGCGGAACTTTTACTGCTTGTTGGAGATTATGATGAGCTTAGCCATGGTGATCTAGAAGCTGTGATAACACAAGGTGTTCCAGATTCCGATCCTGATGAAAAAAGTGACAATACAGATCATGCTGTAGAGGTAAATGCTAGGGAACAACGATATATCAAAGGCTGCTTTAACCATCTTACTTACCGCGTAAATGCCTTTGATGACATATATCCGTTTGAGATGGATCAAGAAGTTTTAGTAAAAAAAGCGAGCATTAGTCAGCAGAATTATGTGTACCTATTTTTACTGGGCTGTTCTCGATTAGGATCGTTTAACGACTTGAAATTTAGGCAGGTTTGCGCGCATCTGTTTGTAGAAATTGCTGCCCAAGCTCTTAAAAAATTAATGTCAGCCAATTCCAAAATTTGGATTTTTGATGCAAATTCGGATGACCGTCGATCACATTTCACAACTAATCTACAAGAATCACTCAGAATTTTAGCTCGCGAAATGTCCGAGCGTCATGATGAAATGGTTGTAATCCAGCAAGAGCCAAGTGGCGATGGAGGCCTAGACATTGTTGGAATACATCAATTCCCTGACAAAGGGCGAGGATATTTAGTATTTTTAGGGCAATGCGCGGCGCAAAAAGATGGATGGCCAAAGAAAACCCTCGAACCCAGAAGATTAAATACAATATTTAACTTTTCTCACCAACCCTATAATTTAAATTTTATCCCGGTACTTTATAGAAATATTACCGGCGCGTGGGTGAATGAAGTTTACACGGCAGATTGTGTGATCGTTGATCGCCTAAGGATCGTCAAAACGATTTATCAAAATGGTGAAGGACTGTCACTAAAAGTATTTCAAAAAGTGAAGTCATGTGTAGATAAAATGGCTTCTTTTTCTGGTTAGAATTAGAAATAGTGAAACGCCGTCGTAACTTATTTTCACATCAATATATCTTCAACCAAAAGTCTCATTACAGCGCGACGCCCAACAACAGACAACTACATCTACCAAGGCGATCTTTACGGCACCGGTTACATTCGTATCATAGACGGCAAAGCCAACTGTGTAGCCGACTATCGTAGTGACAGTCAGCGTGCCGCTGGTTTTTGCAACTCGGGTCCCTGATGCACTGGCCCCGTTTGCTTGGTACATTTTGAACAGCAAGCGTTTTACCCTCCCCCTGTCTTGCTCACCGATATTAAAGCAATTGGCCACATCCTCCGCGCCGCTATTCATGTTTGCACCGGTCTGCAAAATACCCATACCTACGTCAAATTGATGCCATCCCCCCCCGAATCTCCGCCGCACTCAAACCCAGCACACGGCGCATGCTGCGGGCAAGGTGGCTGGGGTGGGTGAAGCCTGTTTCCATGGCGATGTCTGTCATGCTTTGTTTGCCTTCCGCCATGAGCTGGCGTGCGCGGTGCAGGCGGCGCTCCATGACGTAGCGGTGTACGGGCATGCCTGTCGCCTGCAGGAACAGTGACTTGAAGTGTGACAGGCTGAAGCCGGCCACGGCGGCGAGTTCGGTCAGGCTGAGGTCGCTATCCAGATGTGCCTCTACATAATCGATGACATGGCGTAGCCGCCAGGCGGGCAAGCTGCGGCCAGCTACCGTGTCGGTTGCTGGCTTGCGTGACTGCACGGCAAACAGGCGGGCAGCCAGTGCGACGGCCAGGCTGTCGGCAAAAATACGGCCGCCTGGATAGGCGTCGTGGTCCTCGGCCTGCATCATCCAGCCTATGCGCTCTATCTGTGGGTCACGTATGTGTATGGCTGGTGCCAGCAGGGTATTTTGCCTGCCCAGGTTCATGGCTTCTGCGGTGTCGTTGACTATTTGCGGCGACAGGCGCAGCAACAAGGATGTGGCGGGCCGGGTCAATGTCCAGCGTGTGCTGGAACCAACAGGCACGACACAGAACTGGCCGTGCAGACGCACACCCTGGCGTTCATACCGGCCAGCGCCATAAGACACAGGCACCGGGTCACCCAGATGCAGGCAGAGCACATGGCGGGCATCGACAGGGGAATTGAACAGGCCAACTGGTACAGGTGAGGTCAGCACATCGAGCAGCGGCAGATCATGGCTACCTGCACTGTTGAGCAGTGCTGCCGGTGGATGGGGATAGCATGCAGGTCTGGTCATCGCGCCCTCTAAGTATGCATACCTAAGTGTCCTGACTACAAGCCCAAAGCCACTGAGTCGCTCAATAACGCAGGCACTTTAGAAACACTAATGTAGCGCAAATCATCCGTCTGTGCTCAGGTCCGGCTGTTTGTGCGCGCCATGACAAAGTAATGTTGCTAGCATCGTCTTCACTGTTACAGGCCACTAACAACCCCCATCTGGAGATTGAAATGAAAAGACGGCTTTTTTTGCACATCACCCCTGCTGCCATTGCCGCCGGTGTTGCAACGACACTAGCCTGTGCAGTTGAACAAGGCAAATTGCAGCAGACGACGGACGCTGCTGCATTTGCTGCAATGCGTCGCTTTGCAAATTTGCCCTTTGGCAAAATCGCTTATGTAGAACGTGGCCAGGGTAATGCTGCGCTGTTCTTGCACGGTGCGCCGCTGAATGGATTCCAGTGGCGCGGTGCGATAGACAGGCTGTCGCCTTACCGCCGCTGTATCGCGCCTGACTTCATGGGGTTGGGTTATACACAGGTACCCGCGCAACAATCGCTGACAGCTGATGCCCAGTTGGGGATGTTGATCAGTTTGCTGGATCACCTGAAGGTCGGCGCGGTCGATCTTGTTGCCAGCGACAGTGGTGGTGCCGTCGCACAACTATTTGCCGTGCACCATCCACAACGCGTGCGCAGCATGTTGCTGACAAACTGTGACGTGGAACCAGACAGCCCGCCGGCAGGTGTGCTGCCAGCCATCAATATGGCACGCGCCGGTACCCTGGCCGACGATACCGCCAGATGGTTAGCCGATGGCAAGCAGGCGCGCGCCAGCTTTGGTGCTGCGGTGTTCCACAACCCCGCCGTGTTTAGCGACGCCAACATCGCTTATTACGTCACGCCGCTGGTCAGCTCGCCACTGCGTCGCCAGCAATACCATGCTTTTCACCTGGCGCTGGAACCTAATCCACTGGCGGGTACAGAGGCAGAACTCAAGCGCAGCCGCATCCCCGTCAAGATCGTATGGGGTGGCAGCGACACGCTGTTTTCGCTGGCTGATGCAGATTACCTTGACCGCTTATTTCCACAGTCACGCGGCATACGCGTGGTGCCAGAAGGGAAGCTATTTTTTCAGGAAGAGTTTCCGGATGTGATTGCGGAAGAAGCAAGGCGTCTGTGGGGAGTGTGATGATTACATCCCCCTGCACTGGCACGTCGCAGTCATAAGCAGATGCCAGCAGCAATCATTGCCAGAGGCAACTGCGCAGGCGACAGGCCATGTCTAACGCATTATCTGCGAGCGTAGCCATCGCTTCAATGAAGCGCGTGCAATTGCCTGGCTAGCCGCCCGTGACTTTAATATGGCCACGCTTTTTGTGGCGCTAGTATTTATACAGGATTCGGGTTCGGGAAGATCTCGATGGAATCAAGCGCAACCCCGGCATCAGCCGAAATTCCAACGACAGTGGCAACAACTACTCTGTTACCAGACAATAATGCGGCCTGCTCTACGTTGCTCAAGCCAAAATTAGTCATTGCAACAACAGGGTCGGTTTTATGAAATTCCAGCATATTGGCATTTGAATCAATGCTATTCAAATATTCGATAAGCGTATTTTTCAGGGGGGGATCAGTTGGCTTAGTCATTTGAATCACCTTTCAATTAACTTTATTGCACCATTTAAATTGCTTTCTTCGCATTAGCCATCACTTGAGGGCTCTGGCGTTTCCATGAGTACTTTTTGATAAGCTGGGGTCGCATAGTCGACCCGGAACCGTGCTTTGCGACTTCGTTCCAGCGCAAAGCAAATCGATGTTATGAGGGTCTTTGTAGGAACCCCATCCCAGAGCGGTAAAAACCGCCTCCCATCCCGAATAGAGACTCTTTACTGTCAGTTTCTTCGTGGAGAACTGGCGAACGAGGGGGATAGTTGAGCCTCAGTAAGATATCACAAATTTTATCAATTCCGGCATGTGATACAAAGAAACTGGTTTTGCTACCATTTTCGAGAGCAAAACGCATGGCCGCTTCCATCAAATCCTCTGTCATGCTATCCCACAGAAATAGCTATCCCTGCTGTGTCGCAGTTTGAAGAGTGTGTCAATTTTCTTTGGTTGTGTAAATCCCAATAAAATCTAAATTAGCGATTAGCAGAAGTTGGCAGGCGGTTTTATAGTTACCTGCCAACAACAAGCTAGTGCCCGGGATGACTAATTCCCCAAATAAATCAGGACGCTGGCGATACCGCAGCACACTCGCGTTAATACCCCCCCATCAAATCGCTGGCGACTATCGTGCCGGCGCCCACCAGTTTGACGATCAGATCATTCACAGCTACTGCGCTTGAGGCGTTGGCGTGTTGGTACAGATAGGTACCTGCGGCTGCGCCATTGACGACGGTGATGATGAATGCTTTGCCGTCGTTGGCCGTCAAACTGCCTACATTCGCCTGGATATTGGCGGCCAGACTGGCAAGATCGGATGAGGCGATATTCATCGTGCTCAAAGAAGTCGCTGAAGCACCCCAGTGTATTTTGTCGGCACCCGAGGCCTTGAAGTTGGTTATGGTGGTCAGCCCGGTTGTGACCGATCCCAGATTGACGCCGCCACCGGAATTGAGGTGGATATCGTCCAGACCGTTGCCGGTGGCAGACAGGTTAATGCTGGTGATGTTTGATCCGCCGGCAAAGAGCAAACTATTACCGGTGGGCGCTGCGTTATAAGTGATGGTGCCAGTACCCCCTATAGAAACAAAATTGTTGACGCCACTGACCCCGTTGACGGTTGTGACATGGCTGGTATTTGTATAAATACTGACCATGCCTGTGCCACCTAGCGTGAAACTTACCGCTGCGTTACCGCCAGTGCCTTCAAAATATCCGACCATATTGGTGCCTGCCGTCACCACATTCAAGCTGCCTGTCAAGCCACCGTCGATCACATTAATATTCTGGAACCCGGCGCCAATAACGGTAAAGTTACCGCTGCCTGCCAGCGTATCGGCATGGTAACCCGCAGTACCAGCGCCAACACTGGCATCAATCGTGGTGGCTAGCGAACTGGTAATCGTGTGGTTGTTGGCAGTATCGATGACCTTCAAAGAACCACCCGTACCATTGGCAGTAATGGCACCAGTAGTACCGCCGGTAACGGTGTAGTTGGCAACGCCACCAAGAATGATGTCTGAAGTTGAAGCCTGATTCGTCGAAGCCTGATTCACTGTCACGTTTTGTGCCGTATTGACGTTCAGTGTTGCTGCGGCTGTAGCCTGGTTGACTGTCAAAGTTGCGCTTGGGCTAAGCGTCAGCACTTCGCCATTACCGGCAAACAGATTGACGGTGCCAACACCGTTCAGGGCCGCAGCAGACAAACTCGATTTGCCTGCATCGGTCAATGTGATGTTGGCGCCGCCCATTGCATTTGTTCCGTTAACGGCAAGACCAACGGTATTGTTATTGCTCGTATTGACGGTCAGCGTACCGGGTGTTTTTGCTACCTGGTTCACTGTTTGACTGGTACCACCTATTACTGCGACTTCATTGCCACTGGTATTATAGAAGTTTAATGTCTGCGTGCCAGCGCCCAAAACTACCGTGTCACCACCCGTGGTTTTATAATTATTGGTGGTTGTGGCCAGTGCCCCGGTCGCGGCAACGCTGGTCGACGCATCGACCACACCTGCCAGCCATGTCTTGGCAAATCCAAACGATCCATTGGTGGAATTATATGCAGCCTGGGCTTGTGCATTATTGACCATGGCGCTTGTAAACGCTGCCGCAGTCGTATTTTTGGCTTGTATCGCGATCTGGTCAGAGCCCAGTGCACCACTTAGGATGGCGATCGCTGCTCCGCCAAAACTGACTGCACCGCTATAGATCTGGCTTTCCCAATAGTTCAGGCCAGCAGCATCTGCACTATGGTTGAACATGTTGATATACAGGCTATTGACTATTTGCCTTGTCGTCGAGCTGGAGAAGACGCTGGCATATTCTGCTTGCTGTGAAAAACTTTGCGCAATCTGCACAAGGGACAATGAGGATGTTTGCCAGTATGCCAGGCCCGCAACGTCTGCCGGACGATTGAAATAAGCGATGTAGAGATTTTGAATACGCTAGCCGTTGCCATATAAGATGCCTCTGATGAATGGATATGAAAGAATTGTCGGTATCAATGAACACCAGTTACTTCAGGTTGATTGCAAAGAAAAGAAGAGCAAGCATGCCTGTATGCGCTGATATGTCAAAATGACGCGCAAATTCTCTCAAACTTCAAGCGTAAAGTATAGGATTCAGGTATAGGTGGACAGATAAGTGAATATGCCCTGATCCACTATACTGCCTATCGCCTTGTTGAAGAACTTTTTCCAGCAACTTCGCCAGCATTGTCGAAGCGAATAACACGCTGCGTTACAATGGCCACTTGCACACCGCATTGCTTAACACACCATCAGGAACCCGCATGAACACCGTATTCGCCGCCCCCGTCTTTGACAGCACCGTGATTTTTGAAGGTAATGAACTTTTCAAAGGCAGAAGCGCCGCCGAGAATTGGGCAAAAAAACTTGGTGCAGAACTCGATTGCGTAACCACGGTACAAAAGACAGGCACAGGCTGGGTCATCTGCGGCAATGTCGATGGCGAAGATTGTATCTGGGCGGTATTTGGACAAAGGTTGAAGCGGATTAACCGGGAGTGATGGGCCAGAGGCTAGTCTTTAGTAGGGTAATGAAATGGACGCCTCCCTCCCAAACGGCATCGTGATGTGCCAAAGTAGAGTTTCGACAAACTACTTAACAGAAGGGAAGCGTCATGGAAAAGATTACCGTAATTGGATTGGATTTG